>CAJOOU010000209.1 GCA_905236735.1 uncultured Eubacterium sp.
ACAAAGGGAGTGATCGTAGAAAATGCCACAGGTGTACAGAGACCTACAAATCTGCCGAAGTCAAATGTCATCTACTATGAGCTGGAGGATGACGGATGGGCGTGTGTAAGACCTTCCGGTACGGAACCCAAAATAAAACTTTACTTTGGAGCAAAAGGCAAAAGCGATGAAGAGGCAGAAAAGACGGTGCAGAAACTCAAAAATGCCCTGCAGGGTCTTGTAGAGGATTATATGTAAACCATGTACCCCGAAAAATACCATATTTTCAGGAATAACGCTATTTTTCCTTGACAAACAGGGGAAAAATTAGTATAAATGAATTTGTAAGGTGCGAGCAGAAAGGTGACTCGTATTTGAATTATGCAGAGGAGGAAAATTCAATATGAACAAAACAGAATTAGTTGCAGCTATGGCTGACAAAGCAGGAATCTCAAAGAAAGATGCCGGTGCAGCACTTCAGGCATTCACAGATGTAGTTGCAGAAGAACTTAAGAAAGGTGAGAAGATCCAGTTAGTTGGTTTCGGAACATTTGAAGTATCACAGAGAGCAGCAAGAGAGGGAAGAAATCCTCAGACAGGCGCTACAATGAAGATTGCAGCATCTAAGGCTCCTAAGTTTAAAGCAGGAAAAGCTTTAAAGGATGTTGTAAACAAATAATATATTTGATTAAGCTATTAAAGGCTGTTCGTCTGAACAGCCTTTTCTTAATGGTGATGATATGAGACTCGATAAATATTTGAAAGTGTCAAGACTGATTAAAAGAAGGCCTGTGGCAAATGAAGCCTGCGATGCGGGCAGAGTGCTTTTAAACGGAAAGGTTGCAAAGGCATCTTCGGCTGTAAAAGCAGGAGACACAATTGAAATAATCTTTGGTACCAAAACCGTAAAGGTTGAGGTGTTATCTGTTGCGGAAACGGTGAAAAAGGAAGAAGCCAGGGAATTGTTTAAATATATATAACACAATATATAGTGGTTAAAATGCCACACCACCACAAATTGTGTGCAAATGAGAAAAAATTTAAAAAAAAATCTGTAAAATCATTGCAATTTACATAATAATCCTGTAAAATACATTTATGTAAACTCTAAATAATAGGGAGATTATTTTTTGAGTATGAGCAGGGTAGCAGCAGGAAAAAGACGACAACAGAATAAGAGCGCTATCTTAAGTGTTGTGATTATTGTAAGTGTTCTTTTGGTTATATTATCCATAAGATGTATGCAGCTTTATGCAAAGGATATGGAGTATGCCGAAAAGGAGGCTTCGCTTAAATCGACATATAATGATGAGCTTGAGAGATCTGAAGAAATAGAAGAATACAAGGAGTATTCGCAGACGGATGATTATATTATAGAGATAGCCAGAGAAAAACTCGGACTTGTATTTGAAGACGAAACTATTTTCCGTCAGGCTGAATAAAGTAACAATGATGACACAGAAAATTATTTTTCTGTGTCTTTTTATCTCAGTCGGATAAGACCCCTTCCTCTAAGCGTAGCGAAGGTAGGGGTTATAACAAATAAGTCTCAGCCTGGGTTACAATCTCCGACTGAGATAAACGCTCCGCGAGGATGCGCAGGGATTTGTGTATATGCAGGCCGGACTGACGCAAATCCCGCGTCTGGGTCTCGCGAGACAGACTTGAAATTAATTAATATGAAAAACAAGGTAAAAGACTATATTATAAGAAACAATATGATACAGGAGGGAGACCGGGTTTTAATCGGACTTTCGGGAGGAGCGGACTCGGTATGTCTGTATCTTGTGCTCGTGGAGCTTATGGAGGAGATGGGGTTTGATATCGTCTGCGTACATATCAACCACGGCATAAGAGGAAAAGAAGCAGGTGAAGATGCAGCATTTTGCGAAAGGCTATGCAAAAGCTTTGGCACGGAGTTTATCCTTGAACACTTCGATATACCCCGTATAGCTGAAGAAAACGGTTACAGCGAGGAAGAAGCCGGCAGGATAAAAAGGTATGAATGTTTCGAGAGATTATGCCGGGAGAAAGCCTGCACAAAAACAGCCGTGGCTCATCATATGAGTGATAATGCCGAGACCATGATTTTCAACCTCGTAAGAGGCAGCGGCATAAGAGGACTTTGCGGCATGGCTCCTGTGAGGGAAAATATCATTCGTCCGCTTTTATGCGTAAAGAGGAGTGAGATAGAGGATTACCTTGGGAGAATAGGACAGAACTATAAAACAGACAGTACAAATCTGCAGAACGAATATGCAAGAAACAGAATAAGGAACATAGTAGTTCCCGAACTTGAAAAACTTAACCCGGCAGCAATAGAACACATAAATAAATCCATGGATTTTTTTAGAGAGATGGATGGTTATGTGGACGGCCTGGTAAGGGAGGCTCTTGAAAAATGCACACGAGAAGGCGGGTATGAAGACAGGGAACTTATAATAGAAGAACTTGAGGCTCTCCATCCTTTTATAAGGCTTAGCGTACTTAAGGCGGCAGTCGAAGCGGTCAGCGGACAAAAAAAGGATATTTCGTCTGCACACATA
>CAJOOU010000210.1 GCA_905236735.1 uncultured Eubacterium sp.
AATAAAATCTATATCTACATATTGCTGTACCTTTATTTATGGTATTTAAAGAACAATTGTAAACTCTGGTTGCGGCTTTGCAATCCCATATATCTTGACATTCAACACATAACTTTAGTATCCTTTTCTCGTGCACAAAATACCTATAGGCAAAAGGAGATTATATGGATTTCGGAACAAAATTACAAAAACTACGGAAAGAAAATAATATGTCACAGGAAATGCTCTCACAAAGAATAAATGTTTCCCGTCAGGCAATTTCAAAATGGGAGAAGAATTTAGCACTCCCCGATACTGACAACATTGTTCGGCTAAGTAAATTTTTCCAAGTACCTATAGAATATCTTCTGACAGACAATTATGAAGAAAAACAAGCTGCTAATTCTTTTGAGTCAAGTTCAGATAATAAACCTAAACCTGCTGATATGTTAAATGCATATAAAAATGGCATTAAAAGGAATGTTAAAAATATTATGCTCATTATAGCAGGATGTTTTTTTATAATCACAGCCTGCTGTTTGACACCTGTTATGCAATACATCGATATGCAAAACAATGGTTTCTGTTACACATACAAAATAGAATATATCAAACACTTTCCATTGTTTTTTTTGCTTATATTCGGGATTGTACTTATAATCTTCGGAGTTATAAACATCATATTATATTACATTCAAAGGAGTGCAAACTAATGCAAATTAAGTCAAATAACATCATAACATTATTAAGTGCATTTTGTTTTACAATTGTACTTATGTTCCCCACTAATGTAATGGCAAATGACATTACACAATTAATCTCATCCGATAGTGAAATTAATAATATCAATCTATCTACAGACACCAACAACATCTGTTACAGGCACTAAAACATGTTATGTAAATGTTTTTGCCTACTGGGATTATGATTGGATAGAAAAATAAAAAATATTTATTCATTTACCTCTAACAGCTCACTTTTGGCAAAAAAGAGGGGGGGCTCGCATTAATTACTTAAGTGTGACCCCCTTTTTCAAACCTTAAACAGACACTAATTACTTTCTTCATGTTTACATATTGCTGTAATGTCTGACCTTGAATGTATTTTTTTCTATCGCCTCGTCTATCTGCCTAATCATATCTTCCCTTCCTGCGTTAAAGGTACCTCTGATATTGACATAGTTTGAGACATGATTTGAGCGGAACAGCGCTCCCTCATCATCAATATTTTTTATCATAAGCTTTGTTTCCTCAAGGATTTCAACAGGCTGCGGCATAACAAAGCTGCCCTCAAACCTCTCCTGATATAGTCTGGTGCCCGGTATAATATTAAGAGTCATCTCACCGATATAGTCCGGTTTCATCTCACTTATAGCTCTGGCTGTTTCTATGGCGTGTTCTTCCATAAGCCCGGTTCCTCCGAGTCCGGAAAGTATTGTAACAGACAAATCAAATCCGGCCTTTTTGGCCTTTTGACCCGCTAAAACAATCTCCGCCGAAGTTGCCCCCTTGTTTCTTGCGAGGAGAATTTTATCACTTCCCGACTCAAGTCCCAGATACAAAAATGCAAGTCCGCATTTTCTGATAAGTTCAAGTTCTTCCTGCGTTTTTAAAAGCAGACTCCTCGGCGTTGCGTAACTGCTCACCCTCCTGCACTCAGGTATATTCTCCCTTATATAATCAAGAATACTTACCAAATCCTCAGTCTTATAGATGAGCGCATCTCCGTCTGCAAGAAAAATTCTGTCTATATAGTTATACATAGACCTCGCCTCAGCCAGATCCTCAAGCACCTCAGCGAGAGTGTGTATGTGAAACTGTTTTTCCTTGTACATATTGCAAAATGTACATCCGTTATGGCTGCACCCTACAGTTACCTGCACTATAAGGCTGTATGCCTCGCTCGGCGGTCTGTATACACTGCCTTCGTATCTCATATATTTTTCTCCAATCTTTAAAAATAGGGTGGCATTTTGATGCCACCCTAAAAATATATATTTATTATGAAGATATTGCAAGTTTTTATCTGTAATTTTACTTTCAAGTCTCGCAAGCGAAACTTGAATTCAGTTTTACAAAAAGCTCTTATACCGCTGCCGGTTCTTCATCTCTACCCGTAAGTGCCGCAACTCCTTCTGCATCGGTTCTGACTCTTATGACATTTTCAATGTCGGTAAGGAAGATTTTTCCGTCTCCCGGATTTCCGGTATAAAGTGCGCGTTTTGCTGCAGCCACAACAAGCTCCGGCGGTACCGTTGAAACGACAATCTCGACCTTCATCTTAGGCAAAAGATTTATCGGAAGCTCAACTCCTCTGTACTGACCGATTTTTCCTTTCTGCACGCCGCACCCGAGAACGGACGAAACCGTCATGCCTGTAACTCCTATCTGATTAAGAGCAGCCTCAAGCACGGAGAATCGTTCCTGATTGCAGATAACCGTAATCTTCGTATATCTATGAGTTGCAACAGACGGCGCATCATGAAGCACCGGCGCCAGTTCTTTGCTCCTCAAATCCGTCACATCAATCTCCGGAATCTCACTATCATCTCCAAATGAGCCCGGCGCCGTCGGCAAAAAGTCTGCATAAGCACTCGGAAGTCCGTGCTCCGTAATATCAAGACCCATTATCTCCTCTTTCGGAGTTACTCTAAGGCCTATGGTCTTCTTAAGAATATAAAAGACAAGCGTCATAGTCACTGCAGCATAAAGAGCTGTTGAGAGGGTGCCCACAAACTGCACGCCCAGATGATGAGCTCCTCCTCCGTAGAAAAGTCCGTCATTGTAGTCAAACAGACCTACTGCGATACCGCCCCAGAATCCGTTTACACCATGTACTGCAAATGCGCCTACCGGATCGTCAATATGAAGCTTTTTGTCAACATATTCAGCTGCCACAACAACAATAATACCGTCCACAAGTCCTATTACCGCAGCTCCTATAGTATCAACATTGGCGCATCCTGCCGTTATACCGACAAGACCTGCCAGAGAGGCATTAAGACACATAGACACATCAGGCTTTCCGTCTTTAATCCATGTATATGCCATACACGCAGCCGTTGCAACCGCCGGAGCTACCGTTGTGGTAAGAAGTATTCTCGCAAGCTCCGATGAGTCTCCTGCCGCAGCCCCGTTAAATCCGTACCACGCAAACCATAAAATAAAGCAGCCCAAAGCGCCCAATGTGAGGGAATGGCCCGGCATGGCATGAGTTATTACCCTGCCTGATTTATCTCTTGTGTATTTACCGATTCTCGGTCCCAAAAATTTTGCTCCTATAATGGCAGATATACCGCCCACCATATGTATTACAACAGAACCCGCAAAATCAGTAAAGCCAAGGTTTGCAAGCCAGCCCTGCGAATTCCATGTCCAGCCTGCTTCTATAGGATAAATAACCGCCGATATTATTGCCGAATAAAGGCAGTATGTGGAAAACTTTGTCCTTTCAGCCATCGCACCCGATACTATAGTAGCGCAGGTAGCGCAGAAGACAAGCTGAAAAAAGAAATTACTGCTGTCAAAATCATAAAAATTCGTTATCATTCCATAGTCCGGAGTACCGATAAATCCACCTATATAATTTTCAGCATTCATCACTCCGTAACCTATAAGTACAAAAACCACCGTACCAATACAAAAATCCATAAGATTTTTCATAATGATATTACCTGCGTTTTTCGCGCGGGTAAATCCCGTCTCCACCATGGCAAAGCCGCACTGCATGAAAAATACCAGAACCGCTCCCAAAAGATACCATATACTCATATCCATTTCAACATCCTCCATATCTTGTATTTAAGCGATCCTTCATCTAAACCTTTAGGCCTTTGCGGCCTCTTTTCCCGGGAAGCGAAATGCCACTCCCAAACGGGAGTGGCACTTCATTGTGTAAAAAGTATGATAAAGAAAAAGGTGCTGACCAAGGGACTTTTCCCTTAGTCAGCACCTTTGCTATGTGACTAGTTTACTCTGATTTATCATAAATGTCAACGCTTTTTTCTAAAAGCTTCAAGATTTTCTTTAAACGGAGCTCTTACTACCCCCTTCTCGGTAATAATAGCGCTGATAAGTCCGGCCTCCGTCACATCAAATGCCGGGTTGTAAACCTTTACCCCTTCCGGAGCCATTGGTTTTTCATACCACATCTTCGTTACCTCATC
>CAJOOU010000211.1 GCA_905236735.1 uncultured Eubacterium sp.
AAAAAACAGAAAGGAGTACACCCACATGTCATGACATCATGAGTGCTAACTCAACTTTACTTTGTCCTTGACATGGGGTACAGATTATTAAGGAACAGTTGTTGGAGGAAAATGATGAAAAATAAATATCCGAATATGTTTGCGCCCATAACAATAGGAAAAGTTACATTTAAAAACAGAATATGGACGGCTCCGGCGGGAGCGCATCTTTTGTATGGCAGGGAGGAATATCCCAACGACCATGTCATTGCGTATTACGCCAACAAGGCTAAGGGCGGAGCTGCGACCATAACGGTTTCGGCTCAGAATATGGATATTCATAAACCTTATGATGCGATTCATGCAAATGAGAATATTTTTAACGCCGAGACACACAGATTTTGGAATCAGCTCACGGATGCCATACATTTTTACGGGGCAGCAGCTTCGCTTGAACTTTTGGGATTCAGCTATCATGGATATGATAAATCAGGTAATCTTATAGAATATTCTGTGAATGGCGATGAGGGGACAGTGATTCTTGATGAGGAGGCAATGAAAAGGATAGCAAAAACATATGCTGATGCTGCGGAAAATGCGGTGAAATGTGGGTTTGATATGATTCTTATTCACGGCGGACATGGGCTTGTACTTAGCGAAATTCTTTCTCCGCTTTATAATAAAAGAAAGGATGAGTACGGAGGAAGTCTTGAGAACCGTGCGAAGTTTCCTATAATGATCCTTGATGCCATTAGGGAGAGAGTTGGCAGAAAGCTGCTCATAGAATACCGCATATCAGGTTCGGAATATATTGAAGGCGGTTTTACCGAGAAAGACTGTGTGGATTTTCTTGAAATGGTACAGGATAAGATAGATATTGCGCATATTTCGGCAGGAAGCTTTTTTTCCGATACGGAGCATATTATGCATCCTAATCATTTTCTACCTACAGGGGTAAACACCCATTTGGCGGAGTATGTAAAAAAATCGGGGCGGATAAATATTCCCGTGCTTACCCTTGGCGGCTATCAGATGCCGGAGGATATAGAAAAGGCGCTCGCGCAGAAAAAGGCAGACATAGTGTCTATGGCAAGAGGTACCATAGCGGATTGTGAGCTTGTAAATAAATCCGCAGCAGACAAAGAAGATGAGATTATTCCCTGTATCAGGTGCTTTCACTGTCTTGATTACCGCAGAGCGTCTACATTCGGCTGTTCCGTTAACCCGACTGTGGGACGGGAGCTCAGATATCCGAGACTTATCACGCCGGCATACGCCGAAAAAAAACTTCTTATTATAGGAGGCGGGCCGGCAGGGATGAAGGCGGCACTTACAGCAGCCCAAAGAGGACACAAGGTAATATTGGTTGAAAAAGAAAACAGGCTTGGAGGAAAACTCATATACTCTGAAAAAGTACCGTTTAAAAAGGATCTGGCGCGATTCATGAATTATCAGATTCATATGATAGAAAAATCAAATGTAGAGGTTTTTCTTAATACACGGGCAACTTCGGAACTTATAAAATCGTTTGATGCCGATGCGGTAATAATGGCAATAGGTGCGTATGCATTTATACCGCCTATATACGGTGTTAACAGGGAAAATGTACTTATCGCCGAAGAGGCATACATAAGAGCGGATGAACTCGCCGGTAAAAAGCTTGCCATTATAGGAGGCGGAGAAGTCGGATGCGAAACCGGAGTATATTTTGCAATGGAAAAGGGATGCAGTGTAAGTCTTGCGGAAATAAGCAGTGAGCTTTCGACGGAATCCTGCGGCATTCCTAGGTTCGCGCTGCTTGAAAAGGTCAATGAATATATAGATGCCCATACAGATGCTCTTTGCACAAGGATAACGGAAGATGGGCTTGAGTATAAGGATATAGCAGGCTTAACTCATATATTAAAAGCAGACTATGTGATAATGGCTGCAGGAATGAAAGCAAGAGCGGATGAAGCGGAAGAATACCGCAATCTGGCAGAGGAGTTTTACCGAATAGGGGATTGTCTTCAGGCGAAAAATGTAAGATATGCGGTTAGAAGCGGATTCGAGGCTGCCGTAAGAATATAAGACCTGCCAGGGTAAAAAAAGGACAGCAAATCTGCTGTCCTTTTACAAGTCGGAATGACAAGACTTGAACTTGCGACCTCCGGACCCCCAGTCCGGCGCTCTACCACCTGAGCCACATCCCGATATAATTATATACATTAGAGCAGGATACGGGAGTCGGACCCGCCTCCCCGGCTTGGGAAGCCGGTGTACTACCGATGTACTAATCCTGCGCACCTTAAGTATTGTACCACTAAAAAAAGACCTTGACAAGTAAAAAGTCAGGTAGTAAAATGTTCTAGCGTGACAAAGTATGCAAATGTTTTTCAAAAGCCCCGAAAAACATTTTTACATAATGTTAAAGTTGTTAAAAGACAGTTGGTCCGGACATTACCGACTCGTCAGACACTAATAACAGGTTAAGTAACAGGAGGAAAACCATGAAAACATTTATGGCAAGCCCGGCTACTATCGACAGAAAATGGTATGTAGTTGATGCACAGGGACAGACATTAGGTCGCTTAGCTTCTGAAATCGCAAAGGTTTTAAGAGGAAAGAATAAGCCGATTTATACACCACATATTGATACAGGCGATTATGTAATCGTAGTTAATGCTGAGAAGATTAAAGTAACAGGTAAGAAACTTGATCAGAAAGTTTACTATCACCACTCAGACTTCGTAGGCGGAATGAAGGAAACTACCTTAAAGGAAATGTTAAACAAGCACCCTGAAAGAGTAATTGAGTTTGCGGTAAAGGGTATGCTTCCAAAGGGACCTCTCGGAAGAGATATGTACAGAAAGCTTTTTGTATATGCGGGACCTGACCACAAGCATGCTGCACAGCAGCCGGTTGAGTTAACATTCTAAGAAGGAGGTAGAGAGAAATGGCTAATACAAAGTATTACGGAACAGGAAGAAGAAAAACTTCTGTTGCCAGAGTTTATTTGGTACCCGGAACAGGTAAGATTACTATTAATAAAAGAGATATCGATGAGTATTTAGGACTTGAGACACTTAAGGTTACAGTTCGTCAGCCGCTCGTAGCTACAGATACAGTTAACAAGTTTGATGTTATCGTAAATGTAAGAGGCGGTGGATATACAGGACAGGCCGGAGCAATCCGTCATGGTATATCAAGAGCTCTTCTTAATGTAGACAATGACTACAGACCTACACTTAAGAAAGCCGGATTCCTTACTCGTGATTCAAGAATGAAAGAGCGTAAGAAATACGGTCTCAAAGCAGCCCGTAGAGCACCGCAGTTCTCAAATAGATAATGCGCGTAGCAATGAGC
>CAJOOU010000212.1 GCA_905236735.1 uncultured Eubacterium sp.
ACAGTCCTGTGCTTGCCGAATATATCCATTTCTGCTACGGCCTCTCTTCGCCTTATGTCGATCCTCCTTATGTGGTTTTTATATCCCGCCAAAGGTCCGACGATCTTTTTAATGGTCTTTCCCTGCCCCGGGAATGTTTCCACATGACTTACATGAAGGATGCCTCCATCAAGAATACTTTTTAGAAATTCCATATCCTCATCACTTACCGGAATAAAGATCTTTCTGCCGTCATCTTCTTCCGTTCCCAAAATTCGTGTAAATTCCTTTACAGCCCTAAGTTCGCTAAAGAAATCTTTTGGCGAATCAGTATCACAAAAAATATATCCGGGAAAAAGCCGCCTGAAAAGAATACGGCTCTTACCGGCTCTGTGCCTTACTTCCTCATATAATGCAATAAAGCACTCGGAATATGTATCGCGGCTCAGATGCTTTTCTATATTTGCCAAAACAAAGTCTTCTCTTCCGCTTTTAGTCTGGATAACATACCACATTGTAAAACTCCGCATAAAATTTATTGGGATTTTGGCATAGCTTCGCCATCTCGCGCCCAAAAGCGCAAGCAACATCTCCCCACTATTATCCGCACCGTCCACAGGCGGAGGCCCCCCTCTCGCGTGTTTTTGGTGTTTCTTAACTATTTTGATTAATGCGAAATCCCTGCGCAAAACAGATATTAAAAATCCGCTTGGCTGCATACCAATAAGCGCAGGCCTCTCCGCAACTCTGTATAAAATAATACCATAATATCTCTTTCACTTCAATGTATTGTCAGAGATTTCTTCGTAGAAGTTATCTTCTGCGAAAGTATGTATTGTAACCAAAATACAGCCGGACTGACAAGCGCCTAATCTCTAAGACATCCATAGGGCACTATCTTAACTCCACTGTCGGTTGTATATGCTATTTGAGCGTTTGCACATATTATTATCAGCGCAGAAGGTTCCCGGTAAATTGGTTTGGGATGTTTTCCATTTAACAGCGCATTTTCATTATGTTTTCTGATTACATCCCTGAACTTTAAAAGCGTTTTTTCTGCAGATGCAATCTGGTTTGCACCTATTTTTATTTCTATTAACGCATATCTGCCATCAGGCAGCTGATAAACAGCATCAGCCTCAAGGCCGGTATCATCGGTATAATGCATTACCCTTGCATCGTGTACCGTAGCAAATACCAATAAATCTCTTAATACCATATTTTCAAAAACGTGGCCAAATAAATCTAAATCATTGTTGAAATAATTCGGACTTATCCCAAGTGCAGCCAATGCAATTGAAGGGTCAATAAATATATGTTTTTTTGCAGCTCTGATTGCTGTTTTAGAACGTATTTGCGGAGTCCATGCGTCTATATCTTTAATAACAAAGAGCTTCTCCAATACCTCAACATAGGAATATAGCGTCGAATCATTAACTTCATGTGTTGCTTTTACATCAGCAAAGATACTTGTCTTTTTTGCTGTTGTTCCCATATTTCTGGCGTACGACCATATTAATATTCTCATTAATTCCGAATTTCTCTTTATACCATCTATATTATTGGCGTCTTTATTGTAAATCTGATTATAATAATCCTTTGCTATTTTCAGCTTTGCCGCATCGCTTTTAATGGCAAGGCATCTCGGCCATCCGCCCCTGCATGCTGCAAAAAAGAGAGTCTCCAATTTAGCATCGCAAAGCTGTCCATCAAGATTATACTCATTGTCTTCCAAAATACCTGTTAAGGATACGCTGCCGTTAGACTCCCCGGTTTCATAACAAGTCATCGGATACATAACAAGCTCTGTTATTCTCCCTGTACCCGTATGCGGTGTATCTACTTTCTTACTCGTTGAGCCGGTCAGATAATATAGACCAACAGATTCCGGATTGTCATCGCTGTCTTTTCTGATAGCTCCCCATATCTTTGAAGCATCCTGCCACTCATCAAATAATATCGGTTTTGTATTATTGAAAAGAAGCTTTGGATTCGTTTCTGCTACCGCCAAATATCCATCTCTTTTTTCTTCATCCTGAAACTCTATAACAGTATTGCACCTTTCTTTTGCCGTGCGTGTTTTTCCGCATCCTTTAGGACCCACGATATTTATAGCATTAAACGCCTTACTTCTTATATCAAGCTCATCATCTACGATTCTTCTTATATATTCCATATTGAACCTCCACAGTCATGATACCACAATGCAACGAGCCAAGCGCAAGTTTACTTGCATTTGGCGACTGCATAGTGATAATAGCCGTTTGCGGATATTATACCACGAAACGACGAGGAAAATGCAAATTCATTTGCATTTGACGACCGTACGCGATAACAGCTGCGTAAGCGGCTGTTATACCACAACTTCTCAATTCTGTCCGAGTAATTTCGGCATTTTTATCCGAGTAATTTCGGCATTTTCATCCGAGTAATTTCGGCGTTTTCATCCGAGTAATTTCGGATTTCTATAAGAGAAAAGGCAGAAACCGAAGCTCCTGCCTTTTGCTTATTTTCTCTTGTCTATTTTGTTTGCCAATCTTATACCCACCTCCTGGAAAATCTGAACAATAATGACAAGTACTGCCACAGTTACCAGCATTACATCGGTCTGATATCTGTAATATCCGTAGTTGACGGCTATGGCTCCGAGGCCTCCGCCGCCCACAAAACCAGCCATCGCTGAATATCCAAGTATGGTGGCAAGGGCTATGGTACATCCCACCGTAAGAGACGGTTTCGCCTCCGGTAATATCACCCTGGTGATAATCTGCAAATTACTTGCCCCCATGGCTTTGGCAGCTTCTATTACACCGGGGTCTACTTCCTTAAGCGATGATTCCACCATTCTCGCCACAAAAGGCGCCGCAGCGACCACAAGCGGTACTATCGTAGCACTCGAGCCTATGGATGTACCCACAATGGCTCTTGTAAAAGGAATAAGGGCAACCAGCAAAATAAGAAACGGCACCGAACGAAGTACATTTACCACAAATCCCACAATTAGATTTACAGGTCTGTTTTTGGCAATCCCCTTTTCATCCGTCACATATAAGATAACTCCTACAGGTATGCCAAGCACATACGCTACAAGGGTGGATACTATTACCATATAAAATGTCTCGCCTATGCCCTTTATTATAAGGTCAATAATCTGCGCGCTCATTATCCCACCTCCTTTATGCTGTATGAAAGACCGTTTTCTTCAAGGTATTCTTCTATTATCTCAAGGGCTTTATCATCTCCCGGCTTTTCTACCAAAAGCTGTCCGTAAGCACTGCCGCCTATATCCTGGGTAGAAGCCCCCATTATGCTTAAAGGTATCCCCGTCTTCATAACGATATCCGCCAGCACGGGTTGGGTCGATTTTTGGCCGTCAAAAACAATCCTTATATAGCTTACAGTCGGCTCCTTTATATCCTGCTGCTGTGGCAGGACTATTTTCTTGCCGGTCTCTGATTTGGGAGATGTAAACACATCACTTACCCTGCCTTCTTCTTCTATGACACCATCTGCCATAATCGCCACCCTGTCGCAAATCTGCTCTACAACACTCATCTGGTGGGTGATAACCACAATAGTAACTCCGAGCCTTTCATTTATCTCTTTTAAAAGGCCCAGGATGCTTCGGGTTGTAATCGGGTCCAGGGCGCTCGTTGCCTCATCTGCCAAAAGCACCTTGGGACTGGTCGCAAGAGCCCTCGCTATGGCTACCCTCTGCTTTTGACCTCCTGAAAGCTCTGACGGATAACTGTTTCCTTTATCAGAAAGTCCGACAAGTTCAAGAAGTTCATGCGCCCTTTTTACAGCTTCACTCTTTTTTACTCCGGCTATTTCCAGAGGAAAACAGATATTGCTGATAACATTTTTTTGAGAAAGCAGATTGAACTGCTGAAATATCATCCCTATATTGCGTCTTTGCTTTTTCAGCTGAGCCTGGCCGGCTCCGGTAAGTTCCGTGCCGTCTACCACTACCCTGCCTTCTGTCGGGACTTCCAACAGATTTATGCACCTTACGAGAGTGGATTTGCCGGCTCCCGAAAATCCAATGATTCCAAATATCTCTCCCTGGCCTATATGAAGGTTTACATCCTTTACAGCATCAACCCTTTTTCCCTTCCCGGTAAATGTTTTGCTTACATGTTCAAGTGTTATCATATACACCTCATCTGCGGAAATTATTCCATTTTAGCGAGTTTCTGTGCCTGGTCGGCCGCGATGCAGGCATCAATTATCTCCTGAATGTCTCCGTTCATTATCTTGTCAAGTTTATAAAGCGTCAGATTTATCCTGTGGTCGGTAACCCTTCCCTGAGGGAAGTTGTATGTTCTTATCTTTTCCGCTCTGTCTCCGGTACCTATCTGCGAGCGTCTCTCCGCAGCTTCGGCATCCTGCTGTTTCTGAAGTTCAAGGTCATAAAGTTTGGCTCTAAGAAGTGCAAACGCCTTGTCCTTATTCTGGAGCTGTGACTTTTCCGTTTGGGAATAGATAACTATACCTGTCGGATAGTGAGTAAGTCTTACCGCCGAATCAGTCGTATTTACACACTGACCACCGTTTCCTGAAGCACGCATAACATCAATACGGATGTCTTTTTCATCTATCTGTATATCCACTTCTTCCGCCTCAGGCATAACTGCGACAGAGCAGGTAGATGTCTGTATTCTCCCTTGTGACTCGGTCTCCGGTACCCTCTGCACTCGGTGAACCCCGGACTCATACTTGAGAATGGAGTAGGCTCCGTTTCCTTTGACCATAAACTCTATATTCTTCATACCGCCTATGCCGGTCTCATCGGCCTCAAGCAGTTCAACCTTCCAGCCTCTTGATTCAACATAATGTACATACATGCGGTAGATTTCAGCTGCAAAAAGGGCAGCTTCTTCTCCACCGGCACCGGCCCTTATTTCCACTATAACATTTTTGTCATCATTAGGATCCTTTGGCAGAAGGAGTATTTTGAGTTTTTCTTCAAGCTCAGAAACCTTTGACTTGGCCTCGGAAAGCTCCTCTTTAGCCATTTCGATTATTTCATCATCACTCTCTTCTTCTATCATTGCAAGTGAATCTTCTATGGCCTGATTATTGTCCTTATACTCCTGATAAGCTTCTACAATAGGAGCCAGATCACTTTGTTCTTTCATAAGTTTTCTGAACCTATTCTGGTCATCTGCCACACCGGGCTCGGCAAGTTCACTCATCAGTTCTTCATATCTTACAAGTAGATCTTCTAATTTATCAAACATATCTTTACCTTTCTTTTCTTCCGTATACAACCCGGTCAAGTCCCGCCAAGTCTTTTACCGTCGTAACATCCCTAAAATGCGCATCCTTGAGAAGTTTTGTCACATCCTCTGCCTGCTCGCATCCTATCTCCAGAAACAGCCAGCCTCCGTCTTTAATATGCTGCGGCGCTTCACTGGCAAGAATCCTGTAAAACTCAAGCCCGTCGCTGCTGCCATCCAAAGCTGAGACCGGTTCAAAATCCCTGACTTCCGGCATGAGACTGTTTATCTCTTCCGTTGGGATATACGGCGGATTGGAAACTATTATATCATACTCATCTTCTATTTGTGCAAACATGTCACTGCAGATAAAATTTACCGGAGTCCGGTTGTTTACAGCATTTTCCTTTGCAACAATAAGAGCCTGTTTGGATAGGTCGCTTCCCGTACCTGTTATGCCGTCTGTAAGATGCATAAGAGATATTATAATGCATCCGCTCCCTGTACACATATCCAGAACCTTCATGCCCTCTTTCAGTTTTTTGGCTGTCTCAACTACGAGTATCTCCGTATCCATTCTCGGAATAAGCACAGACGAGTTTACCTTAAAATCCATCCCCATAAACGCCTGATGTCCGGTTATGTATTGCAGAGGGACTCTTTCCGCTCTTTTGGATATAATAATACGGTATTCTTCTTTTTCATCTTCGCGGACTTCTTCCTCTTCCCGCATAATATACGCGGCTCTGTCAAGTCCGGTAACATGCTCAAACAGCAGCCATGCATCCACCGGAGCTTCCGCTATGCCTGCCGCTTTAAGCGATTCAGTGCCAAGCTGAAGCAATTGTCTGTATATCATACTAAAATTCCTCGATGAATTTCTTCCAGTCAAAAACCGCCTCAACAGACGCGATTCCGACCTCTATCATATCATCCTCGGGTTCTCTTGTGGTAAGGCGCTGAAGCATTAGCCCGGGTTTGCTTATGAGCCCTATAACCGGGTTGTCACTTCTGCCGGCAAGTCTGATCAGTTCATATGATATCCCTGCCACAACCGGCACCAGCAAAAGCCTGAGGACCAGTCTCAAAATCTGAGATTTCACATTGATAAATGCAAACACAATTATACTTACTATCATTACAAACAAAAGAAAACTCGTTCCGCATCTTTTGTGCATACGCGTGCTTTTTCTCACATTCTCGACATTAAGTTCCAGGCCGCTTTCAATACAGTTAATGCATTTATGTTCGGCGCCGTGGTACATATATACCCTCTTAATATCTTCCATAAGGGATATGCCCCACACATATAAAAGAAAGATTCCCAGTCTGATTACGCCCTCTATGAGAGAAAGCGCGAACACCGAATCAATGAATCTCTCAAAAATAAGAGAGAGCCCGTACGGCAGCATCATAAATACGGCTACAGCTATAACAATGGACAAAAGAACAGTAAGCGTCATAACAAATTTTTCCTTTTTTTCGCTCACCGGCGCTTCGGCCTCTTCCTCATAGAATGAAGCAGAGTAAGTAAGTGTACTCATTCCGATTACCAGAGAATCCACAAAATTAACCACTCCCCTTATAATCGGGATGTTTTTTACCGCCTCGGTAAGTTTGCTTCTTTTTATGTTTTTGACATCAACGGCTATCTCACCGTCAGGTTTTCGGACAGCCACGGCGTAGGTGTTTTTATTTTTCATCATTACACCTTCAAGCACAGCCTGTCCTCCTATATTGGACGGTTTCATATGCAATTACCTCACAAAATTAAATATAACAGGACCCACTTTCCTGATTATATGAAAAAGCCTGTCCGTAATGGACAGGCTTTATGATTGGCTTAGTTAATACCGTATTTCTTGTTGAACTTATCAATTCGTCCACGAGCTTGTGCTGCCTTCTGCTGTCCTGTATAGAAAGGATGGCACTTAGAGCAAATCTCAACATGGATAGATTCTTTTGTTGAACCTGTAACAAATGTATTACCGCAGTTGCATGTTACAGTTGCCTGATAGTACTCCGGATGTAAATCCTGCTTCATCTTCTTCACCTCTTTACATTAAATAGTGTTTATATTTAGAAAATTTTTCCTTTAATCGTGCTATGAGAATGTCGTGATATTCCCAAACAGCTTGTATATCATATCACATTATCCTCATATACGCAAGAGGATTTTTTAATATTTTCTCTTTTTAACGATTTCAACAAAATCCCTGTTGTTCCTCGTCCTTGAGAAGAGATTAAGCAAAGAATCCGCTGCCTCTTCGGCCTTGAGTCCGTGCAGGCTCTTGCGCATAATATTGACCGCTTCGAGCTCACTTGGATCAAGTAAAAGATCCTCTCTTCTGGTACTTGATTTAACTATATCAAGAGCAGGGAATACCCTCTTTTCAGAGAGTTTCCTGTCAAGTACAAGTTCCATATTACCCGTACCCTTAAACTCCTCGTAGACCACATCATCCATCTTGCTTCCCGTCTCGACAAGGGCTGTCGCAAGGATGGTAAGTGAGCCTCCTTCTCTCATATTTCTCGCAGCACCGAAAAATTTCTTCGGCATATGTAAGGCCGCCGGATCTATACCACCCGAAAGTGTCCTTCCGCTTGGCGGAATAATCAGGTTGTACGCTCTCGCAAGTCTTGTAATGGAATCAAGCAAAATGATTACATCCTTTTTATGCTCAACGAGCCTTTTCGCCCTCTCCATTACCATTTCCGATACTCTTTTATGATGTTCGGGAAGTTCGTCGAAGGTAGAATAAATTACCTCAACATTAGGGCCCTGGATAGCCTCCTTCATGTCGGTTACTTCCTCAGGTCTCTCATCAATAAGGAGTATTATCATATGCATCTCCGGTGCATTCTTAAGCACAGCCTTTGCCACCTGCTTTAGGAGAGTGGTTTTTCCGGCCTTAGGCGGAGACACTATCATACCTCTCTGTCCCTTTCCTACAGGAGATACGAGGTCCACTATTCTCATCGATATATCAGCTCCGCTGTTTTCAAGACGAATCCTTTTATTTGGGAAAATAGGAGTCATATCTTCAAAACTGCCCCTTCTCATGGCTATCTCCGGCTGCATATCATTTATAGCCGCAACTGAAACAAGCGGCGCAAATTTCTCACTTGATGTCTTGAGTCTGCTGTTTCCGGTAATCATATCTCCGGTCTTTAAGTTGTACTTTCTTATCTGTGACGGCGCCACATATACATCCGTATCACCCGGAAGGTAATTTTCCCCTCGTATAAATCCGAATCCGTCCGGCATAACCTCTAATATGCCGTAAACCGGCACTCCGTTATCCTGCTCGTATCTCTCATTATGTTCGCGTCTTTCATATGAAGCCTCTTTTTTATCGTATGAGTATTCTCTCTTTTCGTGGGAATTGTCTTTTTTCTCATATGACGACTCCTTTTTCTCATACTTCGGCTTTCTTACCGGAGTCTTTTTACCGCTTCCCGCCGGTCTGCCCGGCCCTCTCTTTGCGGGAGCCTTTGGCTCCGCTGCCGCCGCCTCCTGCTGAGGAGTTTCGGTTTTACTGCTGTCCGGCGTATCTTTTGCTTCGCTTTCAGCCTCTTTTGCCTTCTGCGCATCCTTAGCGTCTTCTTCAAGCATCCTGTCAACAAGGTCAGCTTTTTTCAGCGTGGAAATATTCTTAAGACCTCTGGCTTTAGCCACTGCCTTAAGTTCCTTGAGCGGAAGGCTTTCGTACTTTTCTCTCATTTAGTTATCTCCTTTTAGCCCACTGGGCATAAAATATATGTTAATAAATTCTGTTCATAAAATAAGGGATTTAATCAAGAATATTTTTTAGTATAACACATTTTTTTTATTTTTCAAGCCTTTCAAAAAAGGCACTCCGACCTTTGAAAACGGTATAATGAGTAAAGCCGTTTTCCAAAAGGATTCCGGCGGCATCTTTAAACCTGTATCCCACATATTCGGGGCTGTGTGCATCCGCCCCTGTTGTAATGATTTCTCCGCCAAGCTCTTTGTATCTTTTAACAATCCTGTCATGCGGATTGGCAAACCCAAGTCCCGCTTTAAATCCGGAGGTATTTATTTCTATGCCCTGTCCGCGCGGAATAATTATTTTAAAAATCTCGTCTATAACCTCCATATACTCATCCGGGTCATATCCATCCCCCCCGGCCGGCGCATATCTTACCATATAGTCAATATGACCAAGGACATCAAAGCCGGCAAAGGCTTTTACATTTTCCAGTGTAGCCTCAAAATATCTTGTAAGCGATTCTTTAAGACTTCTCCCCTCAAAATACACACCATAATAAGGGTCCATACCATCTACCGCATGCACCGATCCTATTACAAAATCAAAGTCATTCTCTCTTAAAACAGCTGCGTTTTCTTTTGCCACATGACTTTGCAGTCCAAGCTCTATCCCTGAAAGAACGCTTATTTTTGCCTCATATTCTTTCTTTAAGGCATTTATTTTTTTGAAATATTCCGGAAAATCAATAAGAAAATCAGGCTCATCCGGCTCTTTCGGATAATCTATATCATGATGGTCGGTAAAGCAAAGGCCACTAAGGCCCTGCTTTATCGCCGCATCAATCATATCTTCCTGCCTCGCCTTGCTGTCTCCGGAAAAATTGCTGTGCATATGCATATCCCACATGGTTTTATGCCTCGTCTATAGCCTTACCTATATCATGCCTCATGTATTTATTGTCAAATTCCACCCATTCGGTAGCTTTGTATGCCTCCATACGGGCATTCTTTAAATCACTGCCTTTGGCCGTGACTCCGAGCACTCTTCCGCCGTTTGTGATAAACTCGCCTCTCTCATTTAAGGCCGTTCCGGCGTGGAAGCAAAAATACTTATCAGAGCCTTCAAACTTCTCAAGTCCTTTTATAACATATCCCTTTTCGTAAGATACAGGGTAGCCGTCAGATGCAAGCACAACACATACGGCAGCATTATCTTCAAACTGTAAATCCACCTTGTCCAATGTACCGTCAATGCAGGCTTCCATAACATCTATAATGTCATTTTTCATTCTCGGAAGCACCACCTGAGCCTCAGGATCACCAAAACGCGCATTATATTCAAGCACTTTCGGGCCCTCTTCCGTCAGCATAAGGCCGAAGAAAATAATCCCCTTAAACTCCCTGCCTTCACTCGCCATGGCGTCAACAGATGCCTGATATACATATTTTTTACAGAATTCATCCACCTCTTTGGTATAAAAAGGACTTGGCGAAAATGTTCCCATTCCGCCTGTATTAAGTCCGGTGTCTCCGTCTCCG
>CAJOOU010000213.1 GCA_905236735.1 uncultured Eubacterium sp.
AGTTACAGTTCAGCCCTTAGGGTAGTTTTTCCTTAACAAATAGCAAAGAGGATGGTGTTAGTGCCCATCCTCTTTGTTGCATAACGAAAAAACGGCAGACAATGCCGTGGATCATCGGTTGTATATCATCGCCATTTTTTCAAAAAGGTTTTCACCCTCTCCCTCAATAAACGACATAACGGAAATTGTTTTACAGTAGTCTTTCAGGTTTTCATCCGAGCGGAAAGTCATAACCTGATTCGTTTTCCGTTTGATTTTACGCGCGCCACGTTCCGCATCATTATTGTCAGCACTCACCTGCCTATCTTCCAAAAACAGAAGGTGCTCATCAGGAGATTTTAATCTCGTATAAAGATTATAACCGTCCCTATAATAATCCGATGGTGGCTCATAGTCATATTCATCCGCAGCCAGATCTATGATCTCCATATATCGTTTCCGGAAATCTTTTTTGACTTCTTCGTCCACATCACTATCCGGGGGAAGATGTTTGACATGGTGTATCATTTCCTGAAGCAAAGAACGCATTTTTGTACTCCAGGTTTTATCAGGCTCATTTTCCATGCTTCCTTTGAGATAGCGCAGTATATGTGCAAGACATTCCTGATGTGCGCTCCCGTAACTATAAAAGGTGCTGTCATGATCGTGTATCAGGACGCCTGTATATATTTCCGCAGGTGTCCCGGCAATCCCTTTGTGTCCTTTACTGTCACCGCTGGTATAAAGAGTTGCTTCTTTGTTACAGCATATGGAGATCTGCTTGTTCTTACCATCGCTCCTTGAAGTAGTGAAATCTAAATTCATTGAGTGTCCCGATAATAAAGAATCCCATATCTCTTGCATCTCTTTGTCCGTTTTTCCGGAAAACTGCCTGCAAAGATCATTGATCATTCCTTTTGACGGATGTACTGCACCACGGCTTACCTCTTTTATAAAATCTTTGACTCCGTCGATTGATACATTGTATTTGTTGTTTAAAATGCTGGCGATAGCCTTTACCGTGCCACCGTAATTGACAGGGTTTATAACATTAGCCGGGAACTGGGCGTGATGCGTATGTCCTGTTTTGTGTGATTTGAATTCATGGGTCCAATACTCAGTTATATGTACGACCAGTTCCATATCGATCACCTGACGGGAGATCTTTCTTCCTGTAAGATATTTATCCGGATCGTTCACGAGCTCATCCGGAGCCGGTATATATATGGTGTCTTTGTTTTCTGTATCAATCTTCTTGAGGCAGGAACCTTTATGCCCGGGCTGTGCACCCCTCTTACGTCCGGTTATCTCCCTGCTGTTATGGATCTTCTTATGATTAGGAACTGATGAGGAAGGCTTAGAAGAGTTCTCGTGATTCATATTTATCTGATTTGTCAGTTTCTGTATTTTTCCCTCAGCTTCATCCAGCTTTACGAGCAGCTCATATTTTTCTCGTTTCAGACGGCGCACTTCTTCGGATAATGCAGCAGCTTCAGAGGCTGCCTTGTCATACTCCCTTTCCGTTTCTTCGATTATCTCTATCCAGTTATTGCGGACGGTAACGGTCTCGGCATGCGCATCTGCGAGCTGTTTACTGAGCCTGAATATTTCCTTGAGCAGCCTTCTTATCCCACGGTTGTACTTTGCCCTTAGCTTTACATACATCTCGCCTGACTCAAAGAGGCGCAGTTTATCCTGCGCGGCCTTTAGTCTGTATTGTAATGCGGAGATATGTGTAAAGCTTGAATCAATCATTAGTCGTTATCCTTATATTTTTTTAATTCTTTTTTCAAGGCGGTGATCGTTGCCTTCTGTGATTCGCATTTTTTCAGAAGTTTTTCATAAAGCTTTTTGTAATCTGTTTCGGGCGGCAGCTCACCGGTATTATCTTTTTTCCTGTTGCGTCCATCCGTAGGGATTATTTCATTTGTCTCAGGATCGACCCTGCCGATAAGCTTTCTCTTTGCACGGGTCATCTTCTTGACAGGATCCCAGTAGGACTGTGATTCGTATGCGTAAGTTATCCCTGAACGTTTGTCGTGTTGACGTATTATTGCCATAATTGACCTCCTTTAAAGTAAAAATATGGTTATGTGTATATTATAACACATAACCATATAGATGTCAACAAAAAAAGCGAGAAAAATCGCTTAAAATAAAGGAATTCAAGCAATTTTCTCGCCATAAATCTAGATAATATTTGGTTATGAGTTTAAATCACCCCCGAGGGCTGAACTGTAACGTACAGAGACAGGCTTATATGTGATTAATGGTAAACCTCGAAAGAAAGGAGTATCATGGAGATGAGTAATAAAGAACTTCAAGAAAGCAAGTCATGGTATTTGTCAGCCGTGGAAAGCAGTTTAATTCTTCGTGGTATGACAAAAGAAGAAGCAATGAATTTGATTGACGCGTA
>CAJOOU010000214.1 GCA_905236735.1 uncultured Eubacterium sp.
ATCGGCGTGACAAGATTTGAACTTGCGGCCTCTGCGTCCCGAACGCAGCGCTCTACCAAACTGAGCCACACGCCGTTTTGTGCCTTCCTCAAGGCACTCAAGTATTCTATCACATAACCGGATAAAATAAAAGCATTTTTTTCAAATAAAACAAATTTTATTAATCGAGGTATCCCATAAAAAGATTGCCGCCGGCAGATATACTCTCTTCGCCCTCGCTTAAGGTCATCTTCTCTACGCTTTCCGAATCCGGATAGTAGAAATACACATTGCTGCTGTCATACCCGACAATTAGCACTGCATTCTTGTCCTCATCCATGGAAAGTACAGGCGTACCGTTTGATACATAATACAGAGCCTCATCAAGAGTTACCCCGCTTAGCTCCAGCACCCTCTTTTCCGTCATTACCAGAGATATTGTATCAAAAATACTCTTTCCCGATGAAAGGTAGGTCTCGGCATTGTTTGATATCTCTTCATAAGACAGCATCGCGTCAATACACCGGGCCACATCACTTTGTCCTGCCGCACTCGAAGGCACTTCTATATCAGCCGAGATATCGGCCGAAACAGCCTTTACCCTGGTCCATACATATGTCGTATCCGCAGCCACAACAACCGCTGCATTCTCATCCGCAACCTGTATCGCATCGGCTACCGAGTATCCGGCATAAATCGCATGTCCTTTTCTGTATACCATGTAATAATTGTCAGACATACTCTTTTGCAAAAATTCGTGTTCTGCCGCATTTTCAACAAGCTGAAGTTCTGCGGTGATTACTCTGGGTGATTCATCGGAAATACTGTCACTTAAAACTATTACCTGCTGCGTCTGCTGGGCATCTTCGGTGTAGGTGGACGAGAGATAAGCCATCTCCGAGTCGCTGTCGTTATAATTAATAATCGTATCCTCAAATGCACTCACCCAACTGCCATTTTTGTTTTTTACCCTGACAAGATGCAGCGCATCATCACTTTCATAAACTGAAACCACATAGTATCCGTCAGGTTCATAGTTTTTTATCTCATCAAAATTCTCATCCACTATTTTAAGGCAGTGCATAGGGAAGGTAATATTTCCGGCCTCATCCTCGCTGATATTTTCCTCATATGCAATACCATACACAAGGTCCTCTCCCAGATAATAAAGAGGTTTAAGCATGGTCCCGTTCTGCGCTTCTATGGTCATTGTCTCCTCGGTGTTAAGGTTTAGGATGGTTATTTCATCAGCTCCTCCGTTTGCTTTTGCATTTATATATGCAATATATTTGCTGTCATCGGACACAACATAAGAGCCTTCCGAAAGTCCCTCAAGCAAAACACTAGAAGTCTGAGAATTCAGATCAACGCAGTAAAGTGTCCCGTCAACCAGAATATAAAAATCATTATCCGAGCTCACATACAAAAGACCGCTTAGCTGTCCGACCAGCACATCATAGGATTTGTCGGAGGCTACAAAAGTCTCTTCCTCTACAGTAGCCGTGATTGAGTCATATCTGTATACTCCCACTCCGACACTGCCTTCGTGATCTCCCCTGTTGCAATAGCCGTAAAGCACAAACTCTATGCTTCCGCTCTCGTCCATACTCAGTATCTTTATATCATGTTCACCAAAGACATCCCTCCGGTCGGTATAATCATCAATATAACTGTATACCTTCACCACTTCACCGGACTCTTCGTTATAGCTCCAAAGTTCACCGTTCTGAACAAATGCCACAACGCTTCCGCCCTCGTTGGAAGCATATTCAACATCATCATCCCTTATGCCAAGGAGCACATTCGTTTTACTGTAAACAGAACCTTTATATGTAAAATACTGCTGCATCTGCCTCTCATAATCAAGCAGATATGCTCTTTCAGACGATATTCTTACCCTATAATACTCATCCACCGAAAAATATTTTTCATCACCGTCATCTTCTGTCATCATAGCCGTGTAACTTATGGTAACGCAGCCATAACTTTCATTCATCTCATTTACATAGACCATCACATCAGATACTATCTCCGGTCTGTATGACGCCCACATAATCTGTGTAAGTGATGCATATATGTCCACATAAGAAAGGTCGTTATTGGCAGCTCCCGAAGCAGGCTCTATGTAGGTTGCTATTTCCGAGCCGTCGCCTCCGGAAAATGTAGTGTCATGAAACATCATGGCAAAATCAATGATATCCGTGATGTTTGTATCTTCTTTCATCATTATTCTTGTATAGTAATACACATCACCGCTTTCCGTATCCAGATCGACTACAAGCAGATATTCAGTGCCCTCATCAAGAATATTTTCAAACTGCAGCTGCGCGCTTATCACATCACCGTTTTCCTCATAGTTTTCTACAGTGGTGTTTTCAAGCAAACGGGATGCATCCGTACTTTCGAGGATGTACGATATACCATTTACCTTACTGCCATAGGTGTCTATTTCCATATCCAGCTTCAGGTCGTCTCCTATGGGCGTAATGTTTCCTCTCACACTCCTGACATCCATCTGGGATGTATATCCGCAAAGTTCGTTAATCTTTGTATCTCCGCTTTTAAAACACACTACCGCAAGGGTGGCCTCAGACATTTTTTCCGATGCGTCAACCGTACCCGTTGATGAACCGGTCAGATTAAACAGTATAAGTGCCGCCATAAATATAATTAAAAGCGCTACCGCGCGACTGGGTTTTTTTCTCATTTTTTGCTCCCTCTCAGGATTGTTATTCGTCGGCAATTAGAATATCACACTTTACTTTTTTCTTCAATCGAATGTATACTTATATCAGCAATATTTAAAGGGAGGGTTTTCATTTATGAAAGAGTTTCTTCAGAGCATAAAATTAAATGTACTTTTTTCGGCTGTTTTTTCCATTATTCTCGGCATCGTCCTTATAATGCACCCGGCCGAAGTAACAGTCCTCGTATGCCGCATAGTAGGTATAGTCCTTATTATTATGGGTGTCACCATTATAATATCAAGCCTTGTTTCTTCGACAAGACTGCCGCTTGCAGGCGGTATAGTAATAGCCCTTATAGGTCTTTTTATTTACCTTAATCCCGAGGCTGTAGTCTCTCTTATTCCTGCTTTTATCGGAGTTATTATGATAATACACGCCATAGAAGACCTAAGGCTCGCAGCAACCATTATCTCCAATAGGTCGCAGGGCGCTCCTGTGGTCATCTTATTCGGTATAATTACCCTGGCGCTCGGAATACTATGCATATGTGCCGCCTTTGAAATAGTAAGCCTGGCCGTCATTATAATAGGAATTTCCCTTGTATTTGACGGTATATCCGACATATTCGTGGTAAGAAGGGTTTCTTCCGCTATGCGAAATGCCTATCAGGAAGCCTCAGCCATAGATACAACATACGAAGAAAGATA
>CAJOOU010000215.1 GCA_905236735.1 uncultured Eubacterium sp.
CAGAAACATTTAAAGCTGCCCTTCATGAGCTCCCGATAATGATGCCGATAGCATTTATCTTGGAATTCTTTGTTGTCGGAAAACTTGCCGGAGCCATGGCGTTTAAGGTAATGAGGCCGACAGACAGACCTCAGTTTATAACCTACGCTATTTCAATTTGTATATGCATTATAATGTGTCCTACAATGAGTCTCATTGCCACCATTCTTTTTAAAGACACCCCATCATTCGGCACCTGGATTAAAACCTGGGCAATGAACTTTCCAATGGCAATTCTTTATCAGATGTGCTACTGCGGTCCGATTGTAAGACTCATATTCAGGAGTATATTCAGAGAAAAAAATACGACAAACACGAAAAAAGCGGAAGTGGACAATTAATCCACACCGCTTTTTTATTCTGCAAACCGCCTTCTTTTGCCTTCTTCAGGTATAAGAAAATCAATTATTGGGAGCAGTATATAAAATGCCACCGCCCTATATGGGAAATATATGCTCATTATAATAAGAGCTGCGGCCACTATCATCATTGTTAATGCCCGCCCTGCTATAAGCTTTAAAAAAAGCTCATAATGATGTTTAAAATGATGTTTTATTGCAAAAAACTGTAAAAGATTTTGGCACATAAGCGTTATCAGATACACCACACAATAATTTATCTCAGCAAAAGTATCTCCTCTTTCGTTTAATATCCAAGATGTCGTTACCGGAATGAGTGCAAGCGAAGCAAGGAAGATGAAATTCATTACAATAAAGCCGTGTCCTGCTTTTTTTACCGCCCCAAATATCCTTTTGTTCTCATACCAGAAATCCGCTATTATAAAAAAGCTGATTAAAAAAGTACCTATTGACCACAAAAAATCCCCATACTGTTCCCTTGACTCCGGATACGGGATGGAAAGCACTATAATAGTAATGTATATAGCCACAACTCCATCATTTAATGCCGACAGGGAAGAAACAATACTCTCTTTTAATTTTTCTTCATTTAGCGCCCTTTTTTCACTCATATGCTCGAGCTTTTTTTGATTTTCCTCATTCTGCGTTCTGAAAAAAAGACTCCTTTTTTTCATCAACTCTCCTCCTTTGTCTCCGTCATCCTTTTTCTCTCATCCATATCTACCATAACCACATAGAATATTTTACCGAAAAATTTATGTTCAGCCAGATGGCCATTATCAAGTATATTTTTAACTTTCCCTGTTTTTGTTATAATTCTGAAGTTTATATAATCTCTAAACCCTCCATCATCTGCTTCTATCTGTTTTTTTATTGACCTTTCCACCTCATCATAATCATCAGGATGTACTATTCCCTTAAAAGTACCTCCGGTAAATGACATGAAATCATCAAGGCTCTTACACTCAAACATTCTTATCAGTTCTTCGTTAGCATACAATATATTTCCATCAAGAGTATACACAAAGATGGCTCCCGGTATATTGTTTGCAATATTTTTTAGATTAAACGCCAGCTGATATCTGTTCTGCGAATTTATCTTTACAGAGTCTTCGTATTTGAGATAATTATGTCCTCCCTCAAGCTTAATGGCATAAAGGGCATCATCGGCATTTCTCATCATTTCCCTTACAGACGAAGCACACCTGGGATACTCGGCATATCCCATCGAGCAGGTAAAAGTCTGCTTTTTGCCCTTGTCATAAAAACAATGTTCCTCATTCATCATCTTCTCGACCATGTCGGTTATATCATCTGCTGTGGTATTTTTTACAAGAATACTGAACTCATCTCCTCCTGTTCTGCCTATAATTGATTTTTCACCGAAAGTCCTCTGCAAATCGCTCGCAAAGTTAATAAGTGCCTCATCACCCTTTAAATGTCCGTGCAAATCGTTTACTGACTTAAAATCATCAATATCCGTAATTACGAGGGTACAGGGCTCATCTTCATTGGTGTCAAAATATTTATCTACCTCCAGCCTGAATCCATATCTGTTATTAAGCCCTGTCAAATCATCTGTATTACTGATGAGATTGAGTTTGTTTACAAGTATGGTAGATACCATCCTTACAGAAATAAAATATGCCGCCTCTTCCATCAATCTCTTTATATGCTCTATTTCCGACACATTGAAGTTATCTATGCATACAAACCCCATCAGCTTGCCTCCATCATAGAGAGGAAACATCATCATATTTTTGATGCCGTTCTTTTTTAAATAGCTGTATATTTCAGGTCTGGTCTCCTTGATTTTGCGGACATCATCTATCAGAAGAATGCCCATATCATCCATATCCTCATAAACGCCTTGCAAATCCCATACCTCGCCTAAAGAGTCCCTTATCAGAAAGGTTCTCTTTTTTACATCCCAGGTATAATTGAATTTGCCGGTATTATCCACAATATAAACGGTATCCGAATGTATTGCCTTGCCAAGTTCGGTAAGTGTGTTTGTTATTGCCTCATCCATATCTTCGCTGCCGTTTAGTACTCTGGCTATGCGGATAATAGTATCATCAGTTGTATGTTTTTTTTCAAGCAGTTCGCTTTCATGAATATATTCATCCACGGGAATAAGCACCGCATAGGTTCCGTTCATACCACTTGCCCGTCCCATGGAAAAGTCTACCCAATGTCCGAGAGCTCCCGAATACGCCCGGCCTGAAACGCTCTCCCCCTTGCAGGCTCTCATCATATACCTTACAAGGGTTTTTTCTGTTACCGGAAATGCATTCCTATACAGATTTCCAACAATTTCAGCCTCATTAATACCACTGATTTCACAGAATTTCTCATTAACAAAAAGTACCCTTACATCTTCTACTGCTTCTTCCGCACTTTCAATTACAATATACGGGACGGGCAAATCCTTATCAATATCCGGCTTTTCACTCCTGATATCTTCGGTCTTTCTTTTATCTGCCGGGTAAGGCTGCCTCGTCGCAGGAGTTTTTATGTACTCCATTCCGTAATCCGCCAACTCCATATTGTTTACGATGCGCTTTGCCGTAGCAATAATATCATTGTTGATATTCTCATCCTCGACTCTCACACACAACAAAAATTTCTTTTCTTCTCCGGGAATTCTGATAAACAGATGCTGAGCCAGCTTATATCTGCCACCGTTTTTTAGCCTTATTCTGAAATACGCGGAGAAAGAGATTCTCTTGCCATTGTTTAATTTCCTTTTAATATATGCCCAGGTAAAGGTTCTCTCATAACGGATTCTGTCTTCCGGATGAACCAGTCTAAGCTGTCCGTTTCCGCTAAATACACTCTCCATATCATATATTTTTTCCTTAGAGCCTATATGTTCCTGATCTGTTATTACCGTTTCTATGGAATCCTCCCCGAAGTCTATGAGATGAATATTGTTAAATGCCGGGATTATGTTTCTCACAGCTTCATCCATCTGCAGGGCGCTGCCCTCATCACTCTCATGATTAACCTCATTGAAAATAAACTTAACCATATGCCCCATGGCGCTGACATCTATGTCTTCACAGATGATACGGAAATACCTGTTATTATTTACAAATATTATTTCTTCCTTTTTACCGCTCCTTATGGCGCGGTTTGCAAGTATACGAAACCTCTCTCCAAGGGAAGATTCTTTTATAATGTTTATTGCTCTTTCAGCATCCCCGTCCTTACTGAAAAGCCTTGTAACTATGCTCTTATATTCCTCATTTAAATAGTACGGAGTAAAAGTCTCACCATCATACAAAAACAGTGAAGTAGGCTGCTCGGTCACCACATTTACAAGTCCGACCTTTCCAAAAAACTCCCTCTCTTCGGCGGATTCCCTGGTTATTCCCATCTGTCTGAGATTAATATCCGTCCTTCCAAATGGTTCCGGTTTACCAAAGTAATATCCCTGGACATATTCACAGCCAAGTTCCCGCAGAAAATCTACCTGCTCTTTTGTTTCCACGCCTTCCATAAGTGTATGTATGCCAAGGTTTTTTGCCATTAAAATCATACCTGTAACAATTTTCTGGGACTTGTGATTAATCTTACGGATAAACTCCATATCAATCTTTATCTCATCAAATTCAAAGTCTCTTAATGTATTTAAAGAAGAATATCCCTTTCCAAAATCATCCATAAGCACCTCAAATCCGTCCTCATGGAATTTACTTATCTGTTCTTTTATTTTATCCGGTTCATCGGAAACAGCCGACTCTGTTATCTCCACCCTGAACCACTCATGTGAAAGTCCGCTTGAATCTACTATATTTTTTACAACCTCATACGGCTCTATCATCTTAAAATCATTCGGCGAGAGATTAAATGAAATAGGAATTTTTGAAATCCCCATCTCATCACATTTTTTCAAATCCTTTATAATCTGTCTGAGGATATATATGTCGAGCTTGTAGGTAAGGTTACTGTCCTCAAGTATCGGAATAAATACTCCCGGTGATATCATCCCCCGCTCCGGATCTATCCATCTTGCAAGTGCCTCAGCTCCGGCCAGCCTGTTATCCAACAGCCTTATCTGCGGCTGATAATACACCTGAAAATACCCGTTTTCAAGCGCCTTGTCAAAGTTGGTAAGAACATAATCACGATTTTTAACCGTTTCTTCCAGGCTCTCGTCAAAATATCTGTATCTCGAGCCATAGCTGTTCCTGTCCCAGTCACAGGCTACTCTTGCCCTGTCACAGGCTATGATAACAGAAAGGGAATCATCCCTGGCAATATAAATTCCTGCTCTGACGGGCAAAGTTATCCCGTTACAGGCAGGAACCATTTTGTCAAATACTAAATTAATTCTTTCTTCGACACTCTCATTTTCAGCAACAACATAAAAATGATCTTCTCCGAATCTTGAACAGTTTTCATTTCCAAAAACTTCTCTTAATGCATTGCCAAGCTCCGCTATCAGTCTATTACCGCCCTCGAGGCCGTACTTACTGTTATAATTCTTCAGTCCGCAAAGATTGAACGATATAAATACCGTTTCTTTGCCCCGAAGTGACATTTCTTTCTGAAACATTGGCGCTTTCCCTAAAAAACGCTCCATATTCGGCAGCTGTGTAAGCGTATCATAATAGTTTGCCTTGTTTTCATCAAACCCTATTTCTGTCATACAGTTTCTCCCTTATGCCGTTTCAGTTTTTTGACAAAATTCCTTCACAAATATAATACACTAATTTTGTAAAGAAAAAAAGGGCATTTTTCTGATTATTCAAAAAAATGTCCCTTTTAAATCTCATAGACTTTTAAAGTTATTGATTGGTTACCATTTAAGGAGTAATCTGTATTTATCCGGCTATCTGGATATACTTCTTTTCTTCCACTTCACTCTCATTTTTCTTTGGAAGATCAATAGTCAAAACTCCATTTTCAAATTTTGCTTTAATATCCTCTTCCTTCATTTTGTTTCCAACATAATAACTTCTTGAACAAGAGCCGTAATATCTTTCCCTGTGAATATAACTGCCGTCTTCTTTACTTTCATCTGTATTTGTCTCTTTTTCGGCAGATATCACAAGATATCCGTCCTTAAGCTCCGCATGGATGTCATCCTTTGCATATCCCGGCAAATCTATGCCGATTTCATATGCGTTTTCGGTTTCTTTGATATCAGTTTTCATAATATCGGGAGATTTACTCCTGTCTCTTCCAAAATCATCAAAAAAATCATCCATTAAAGTTCTTCCAAAAATACTGGGCATCAACATAATCTTTACCTCCTCTTATCTTTGCGGCTAAGCCGTTTTGTTTCTCTTGATGATTATGTTATACACCTTTGTTAGCACTCTGTCAAGTAGAGTGCTAACAATTTATAAAAAATTTATATTTTAGTATAATAAAAGGCTCTTTTCCTTTTAAAAAGAGCCTTTAAAATATATGTGTCTGCTTTACAGAGCTTCTTTTACCATCTTCTCGATGTCTTTTATATCATCTGTCGGTTCAAATCTGCCAAGAATTTCACCGTCCTTGCCAATTACAAATTTGGTAAAGTTCCACTTGATATTTCCGTTGTTTTTGTAATCTTTATCCATCTTCTTTAAGATTGGTGCAAGGGCAAGCTTTGCCGGTCCTTTAAGACCCCCAAATGTTGTGTTTGATGTGAGCCACTTATAGAGCGGAATAGCATTCTCTCCGTTTACATCAACCTTACTCTGCTGCGGGAATGTTATTCCGAATCTTCCTGTGCAGAATGTATGAATTTCCTCATCATTTCCCGGCGCCTGCTCTCCGAACTGATTACACGGGAAATCAAGAATTTCAAATCCTTTGTCCTTAAGTTTCTCATACATGGCCTGAAGTTCCTTATATTGTGGCGTGAACCCGCATCCGGTAGCGGTATTTACTACCAAAACCACCTTGCCTTTAAACTCGGAAAGCGCCAAATCACTTCCATCCATCTTTTTAACAGTAAAATCATATAAATTCATTTATGTACCCTCCTGCAAATAAAATTAAATTGTGCGCATCTTTATTTGCATTGTACACAATCGAATTATTCCTGTCAACACTTTTTTTACTTTTCTTTTAAATATTTTTCCACTTCGTCAAATGCGTTCATCATTTTATCCGAAGGAGCGCTTGTAAAAAGCGATACAATTACATTCACAACAAGAGCAGCAACAAACGCCGGAAGTAGCTCATATATGCCAAATACCCCTCCCATAGGTGCGATTAAAAACTTCCAGATAAATATCATAGCTCCACCGGCTATCATTCCTCCTATTGCTCCCGCTTTAGTGCTTCTCTTCCAATAAAGAGCAAGAAGCATAGCCGGTCCAAAGGCAGCACCGAATCCTGCCCATGCAAATGAAACCACTCTGAATACACTGCTGTTCGAATCCCACGCAAGGATAATACCGATTATCGCTACAACCACAACAGTTATTCTTGCTATCATCATTGATGTCTTTTCATTAATGTTAATTCCAAAAAAGTCCTTTAATATATCTTCGGACATACTGCTTGACGCAGCCAAAAGCTGTGAATCAGCGGTAGACATGGTAGCCGCAAGGATTCCGGCCATTATTATACCTGCAACCACAGCAAATAGTACTCCGTTTTGGCTCATTAAATTCGCCAGCTGTACTATTACTGTCTCAGACTCAGCGCTTGTTGCAAGAAGCGGAATTTTCCCCGCAACAGATACGCTATATCCTATAATACCAATAAATACGGCAATTGCCATCGATATAACCACCCATACCGCAGCTATTCTTCTGGATATCTTTATTTCCTGAGGATTTCTTATAGCCATAAATCTCAGAAGGATATGTGGCATACCAAAATATCCGAGTCCCCATGCAAGAGTCGATACTATGGATAATGCTCCAAAACTTCCTGCACTGTTTGCTGCAGCATCATATCCCTGTGTCAGGTTCAGATATCCCGGAAGCTCCGATGCATTTGTCATAACCGTGTCAATTCCTCCCGCCTGGGAAATTCCGAAAAATACAACTATTACAAGCGCAATCGTCATCACAACAGACTGAATAAGATCTGTTGTTGATACTGCCAAAAATCCGCCCAAAACAGTGTATCCGATAATAACAGCTGCTCCTATTATCATTGCCGCATGATAATTCCATCCAAAAAGACTGTTAAAGAGAGTACCGACCGCCTTAAATCCCGATGCCGTATAAGGTACAAAGAATATCAGAATTACAAGAGCCGCAATGCAGGATAATACATGTTTTTCGTCCTCATATCTTCTTGCAAAAAAATCAGGCACGGTTGTTGCGCCGATTTTTGCCGAATAAATTCTGAGTTTTTTTGCTACAAACAGGAAATTTAAATAGGTACCGATTGCAAGACCTATTACAGTCCATCCAACCTCTGCCACTCCGCACAGATATGCAAGTCCCGGCAGACCCATTAACAGATAAGAACTCATGTCGGACGCCTCTGCACTCATTGCCGTTACTACCGGGTGCAACGCCCTTCCTCCAAGATAAAAATTAGTAGTGTCGCTTGCACTTCCTTTTCGGCTGTAATACACTCCGATAAATACCGTAAGCGCAAGATAGGCGATTATCGCCACAAGCACACATATGCTTTCTGTAGACATTTCATTTCTCCTTCTTACTTAATATTGTACGCATAATCATACACGGTTTATATCTTACCATATATATCCGTTTTATTGCAATAAAAGAGCGACACCGTGAGGGGAAAGGGGTACGGTGTCGCCTTTTATGAGGATTGATAATTACGTTAGGAAGGAGAATAAGACTTCCTAAGCACTTTCGTGCTTCGTATGCATTTATACTAAACTCTGTTGTATAACAAATGTACTGACATTTTTATAAAAGTTTGTTTCGGGTTTTTTCCATAAATCTCTCATTATCGATTATGAATCTTTCATGAGTTCCTTCGCCTATAAGACCTGCTTCATCCACTGCTTTTACTTTAAACACAAGCCTTTTTCTGTCTATTTCAACAAGCTTTGATGTGCAGATTACCTTCATGCCCACCGGTGTTGCAGACACATGTGAAACCTCTATTTTTGTTCCCACGGTACCCTGTCCTTCCTCAAGCATATCCTGAACACTCTCCGATGCAACATTTTCCATAAGTGCAATCATTTGAGGTGTAGCATACACCGGCAACAATCCGCTTCCCACTTTTTCGGCTGTAAGTTCCTCTGTTACAGTAATTTCTTTAGTTCCTTCAATTCCGATTTTAAGCATAATTCTCCTTTTCCAGGTTATAACTCATAACCTTTTTTCTTCCTTCTTATTTCTTCCATATAAGCCGCGGTAATAATGCCCGAAGGCAAAGCAATTACAGCCACTCCTACAAGCGCCGAAATCATGGTTATAAACTGCCCGGCAATGCTGTGTGGTATCACATCTCCATAACCTATGGTTGTTATGGAAATAGTTGACCAATACACTGCTTCCATAAAATTATCAAACATATCCGGTTCAACCTGAAACATAATCATAGCTACAGCCAATATATATATTATTGCCAAAACCAGAACAGCGAAAAGTTCGCGTCTTACCTTTCTTAAGACATTTGTAATCACAGTCATTGTTTTTGAATACCTTGCAAGTTTAACAATTCTTAGAACTCTAAAAATTCTAAACATTGCAATTGGTCTCGAAAAAGGGAAAATAAACACCAGTATAGGAACAATGGATAATAAATCTATAATTGCCATTGGTGAAAAGAAATATGCCGCATATGCCATATAACTTTTTACTCCCATTTTATAATCTGCTGTATAAATTCTAAGCAGATAATCTGAAAGAAAAATGACCGATGTTGAAAAATCTATCGCTCTTGTATATGGATTGTCAACCTTCATTGTAAGCGGTATTAAACCGACTATAACCGCAACAAGTATCATTATATCATATGTATGGCTTGCTCTGTCACCTTTTCCTGACGCTTCTATAATTTCATAAATTCTTTTCTTTCTTGCTTCACTATACACAGCTGCTCCTCCATTAATATACAACTGCCATCACACCAAGAACACATAGTCCTATGATAACACATGTGCTTATTCCTATAAAAAACATCTCAATTACCATCAAATGCTTCTCTGTAACCCCTGTATCATCAATAAGTTTTTCTTTTTTTGCAAAATCAGTAATTTTCATATCTTCTCTCCCACAAAAGGGCTGCCCATAAGGCAGCCCCGATATTTGGCTAAAATAAACATATTATCCAAAGTATCTCTCATAAAGTCCTTTAAGAGCGTTTCCATGTCTTGCTTCATCTCGTGCCATCTCGTGTACAGTATCGTGAATTGCATCAAGGTTATTCTTCTTTGCACATGTTGCCAGGTCAACCTTGCCCTGTGTTGCTCCAAATTCGCAATCCACTCTCCACTTCAGGTTGTCTTTGGTTGTAGCCTTCATATTTGGCTCAAGATCCTCTCCGAGAAGTTCTGCAAACTTCGCTGCATGTTCCGCCTCCTCAAAAGCTGCTTTTTCCCAGTACAGGCCTATTTCAGGATAACCTTCCCTGTGAGCTACCCTTGCCATACATAAATACATACCAACCTCTGAACATTCAGCTGTAAAATTAGCCATAAGCTGATCAAATATGTACTTTTTATCCTCTGCGGTAATATCCGGGTTGTCCTTTACCGTCTTTGCATATACGCCAAACTCATGCTGAGCCGCAAGTGTCATTTCACCTTCCTGTTTTTTGAACTTATCTGCACCAACATGACAGACCGGACATTCCTCCGGAGGATTCTCTCCTTCATAAATGTATCCACATACACTGCATACCCATTTTGCCATAGTAAAATACCTGCCTTTCTTTAAAGATTCCTTTACATTTTTTCATAGTATAATAATACTTGAAAGTTCTATTTTTGCAAGTACTTTTTTGAATTCATTCGCTTTTTCAAGAATTTTCCGACTTTTTTACAAGTATGGCATCAGGAAGATATCTTCCATAGCCCGAAGGGCTTGATGATTTTGTAATCTGCTGGCCGTCATACCACATTATGGATGAGCTTCCTCCGTCAAGATTTGCGGCCTGATATACCCCATATTTAATCATCTGGTTTGCGCACTCCTCCATAGTGCATCCCAGACTGTATCCCACCTGTCTGCCATCTACCACAAGCATCATAAAACTGCCGTCTTTGGCTTGTCCGATTGCAGTTCTCGGCTGTATACCCAGTCCGTATGTGCCGGCAACTACGCATTCCCCGTCAACTACAATTGCCGGAAAAAACTGTACGCCCCATCTGTATTCACTTATATCCACGCTGGTCCAGTTTGAAATATAGAATTTGTTGTTATACTTCATTCCGATGAATTTGTAATCGCTTCTGTTTGGAGAGCCGTATTCTGTCCCGTTTATTACAAGCGAGCCTTTTACCTCTCCTCCGCTGCCGTGTCCTCCCACATCTTTAAATCCACTTGCATTTACAGCAAGAACAGCGTCGTTTCTCTCTCCATAATCATCTATTATCTCTCCCTTAGAGCCAAGATACTGCGATTTGTCGAGCTCAACGAGAGACGGGTCTTTTTCGATGGCCAGCTTGCCCACATAATCGGTTCCTTTTACTTCTATAATCAGGAGTCCGTTTGAAGCATCGCAAACAAGCAGCTTATCGCCCTCTACAGTAAGAAGGTTGTTTGTCGCCGCAAGGTCTGAAATTAAAAGTTCATTTAACTCTTGCTCCGTATCTATGTAATGCATCTCCAGATAGTTTCTTACACTCTCAGAATCTATTTCCCAGTATTTTGCAAAGAAGTTTTCAACAGCATCCTCAGCCTCACTTTCTTCCTCCTCAACTATATCCCACGAACTTTCCAAATCCTTTTGCGCTTCAAGCGCAGCCTCAACCTCTGCCATAACCTCATCTATAATGCTTCCGGGTATAAAAAAGGTTGCAAGCCACTTGTGATGCGTTGTGCTCATAGCTGTTTCAATGTAAATATTTCTCCATTTTCTTATGAAATGATTTTCCGAATATACGAATGTCAGATATGCCACAGCCAGCAGTATGATGATAATCAAAATAGCTATCAAACCTTTTTTGCTTTTTTTCTTTTTCTTAGGGCTGCGGTTTTCCCAATATATCCGCCGTCTCTCTTCAGGCGTCAGTTCGCTCATGCGCCCCTCCTCATTCTTTTTTATACATTATAACATATTTGCCCTTTTATAATACTATACATTTGCCGCATAGTTGTATCGGCTATAGGCATTTCACATCGTGGGTTTATGGTGCTATTATACAGACGACGAAACAAATTGTTTATCAATTTTTTTAAAGGAGGAAGTAGTTATGGCAATCGCAACAGCTATCACAGTATCATTCTTATGTGTAACATTTGCAGGTTATGCTACAGAGTAATTACTAAAAAATACATTTAAACCACTTAAAGGGCGGCAGATATCTGCCGCCCTTTGCTTTATCCGTTACTATGCCATAAGTTCTCTTGCCCTTGAAACATCAGATTTTTTGACATATATGGCATAAATATCGTACC
>CAJOOU010000216.1 GCA_905236735.1 uncultured Eubacterium sp.
TCTCCGAGAGATGCCGGCTCGCCGTTTATCGTAATTACAGCCGCCTCTCCTCTGCCGCCTCTTATCAATCTCTGCTTGCCGTTTACGGTAAATTTAAGCTCTTTTCCGCTCTTCGGGAAAAGATCCTCGTTCGGGAATCCCGCCTGTACTGCCGCATCTACGACTGTAAGCTTGTCGTTATCGTATAATTTAAGTCTCTCTCCATTAAAATGCACGAAGATAAAGTTGTTTTTCTGCTCATAAGCGCTCAGGCAGATACCTACCGGAGTAACGATAAGAGAATCCTTTCTAAGATCCTCATTGTCAAATATTACATCGCCGAGTACTTCCTCGCCTCTTAAGGCTACTCTCTCCGAAGGAAGCGAGAGCTTTTCCGCAATGGCATCCGTAAATCCTTTGACCCTTCCGCCGCCGCCAACTACGAATACAGCACTTACCGGCTGTCCTCCGTTGAGCTCCAAAATACGGTCCGCTATATCACCGGTCATCTCATCTATTACCGGCTGCATGACTTCAATGACTTCCTCACTCTTTAATCTGTGGGGAATCTTTAATATGTCCTCAAAATCAACTGTATCGGCATTACCGGAACCAAGTTTCATGGTCTCTGCGGTATCAAAGTCCACCAGATACTTCTGCACGAGAGCATCTGTCAGCTCGTCTCCCGCCTTCGGTATCATACCGTAGGCAATGATGGTGCCTTCATTGGTGATTGAAATATCGCTTGTGCCCGCTCCGACATCCACAAGGGCTATGTTAAGCATTCTGTATGATTTTGGGATTGCTATATTTATGGCTGCAATAGGCTCTAAAGTCATATTGTAAACAGAAAGCCCCGCTATCCCGACTGCGGAATAGAGTCCGTCGACTACATCTTCCGGCAGGAAGGTCACTATCATACTTTCCGAAATCTTTGTCACCTTATGGCCTATAAGATTGCTCATCGGATCACCGTTCACATAATAATGAATGGTACTGTAACCTACAGAGTAAAATTTAAATTTTGTATCGTTATTCTCATTTAAAATCGCCGAAGCCTTTTCCACTCCGAGAAGATCAAGAGTGTGAATATGCTCGGCAGCTACAATGGTCTCTTCGTCAAATTCAAGTTCCACATCAGTAGTCACGGTTTTGAGCACGCGACCTGCTGCCGCTATACATACATCATGCAGAGTCTTGCCAATCTTTTTTTCAAGTTCTTCTTTTACAAGCAGACAGGTTTTGCCTACCGCGGTAATATCATGAATCTGTCCGTCAAGCATTGCTCTTGAAGTATGTGATATGGCATGCTGAGCCAGCACATGAAACTTTTCGTCCTCATCCTTATATCCTACGGTACCCACTACATTTCTGGTACCGATATCAAGTCCGAATACAACCTTTGAATCCCCGATTTCCGCTAACATATATCCTCCCGTTAAAGTGCCGCAAGTGCCTTGTCCACCTGGGCATAAAGTTGCTCAGGTCCTGAGCCGTTGTCTATCTGAACCTTAAGTGATAGTCTCTTTTCGTCATAATAAGCCTGACTTTTAAATATACTGTCTACCTTTTCTGCCGAATAACCACGGCTTTCCATCAGCCGTCTTTTCCTCTCCTTACTTGAGACATCTATATTCCACACCTCATCACACAGAAGAGCAAAACCTGTGCCGTCATAAAGAGCCGACTCTATTATAACATATCTTCTATCTTTTTTCTGTCTTTCTTTTTCGACTTTTTCCTCTAAATATCCGCCAACTGCCGGATGTACCAGGCTATTGATTTTACCTGTCAGTGCCTTATCTTTATACATCAGTCCGGCAAGGACCTCTCTGTCCAGTCCACCTTCCGGCATAAATGCTTCTTCCGGCAGGATTTTTTTCAAATCCTCGTAGCACCTGCCTCCCGGTTCCATTACTTCCTTTGCGATTTCATCAGTCTCTAAAATAAGCGCTCCGTATTTCTCTTCGAGATATTTTAGAGCCGTACTTTTACCGGCGCCTATGCCGCCGGTAATTCCGATAACTTTCATTAGTGAGCCTCCTGCCAGCTTTTACCCATGCCTATATCCGTTTCGAGTTTTACCTTAAGGTTTGCCGCCCCTTCCATCTCTTCTTTGAGGATGTTTCTGACCTTATCTGCCTCATCTTCGGCAGCCTCTATCAGAAGTTCGTCATGCACCTGTAAAATCAGTCTTGATTTAAGCTGCTCATCCTTAAGTCTCTTATATACATTGTTCATGGCAATCTTGATAATATCTGCCGCTGTTCCCTGGATGGGAGCATTCATAGCTACCCTTTCTCCAAAGCTCCTCTGCATAAAGTTACTTGATTTTATCTCCGGAAGAGGTCTTATTCTGCCAAACATAGTCTCGGCATATCCGCTCTCTTTAGCCTTTTCCACCAGCGAGTCGAGATATCCTTTTATTGCCGGATAGGTCTCAAAATACTGCTCCATATATCCGGCCGCTTCTTTTCTGGTGATACCCAGATCCTCCGACAGGCCAAAAGAGCTCATACCGTAGATAATACCGAAATTAACAGCCTTTGCGTTCCTTCTCTGCAGCTCCGTCACCTCATCAAAGGGCACATTAAACACCTGCGATGCCGTAAGAGCATGTATATCCTGCGCCGATTTATATGCCTCTATCAGCTTTTCGTCTCCGGACAGATGTGCCAGTACCCTGAGCTCTATCTGAGAGTAATCGGCATCGATAAAAACAAAGCCCTCCTTTGGCACGAAAACCTTTCTTATCTCACGTCCGAGTTCCATCCTTACCGGGATATTCTGAAGATTGGGGTCAGAAGAAGAAAGTCTGCCCGTAGCCGTAACCGTCTGGTTAAATACGGTATGGATTCTTCCGCCCTCATCAGCATATCCGCTAAGAGCATCGGCATATGTGGACTTTAGTTTTGTCAGCTGTCTGTACAAAAGAATACTGTTTACTATCGGATATTCTCCGGCGAGCTTTTCAAGGACATCTGCGGCAGTAGAATATCCGGTCTTGGTTTTTTTGCCGCCCTTAATGCCCATTTTTTCAAAAAGAATGACTCCGAGCTGTTTGGGAGAGAGGATGTTAAATTCTTCTCCGGCCTCCTCATATATCTCCTTTTCCAGCTTTTCTATTCCTGCCAGAAGCTTTTGCCCGTATGCATCAAGTTCATCCTTTTTTATAAGGATTCCTTCTCTTTCCATTCCGTAAAGAGTAAAGACAAGAGGCATTTCCACCTTCAGGTAAAGCTCCGTCATGCCTTTTTCTTCAAGCTCTTTTTTTACATCCGCAAACCCGGCATATGCCTCTATAGCCTCTCTTTCGGATTCTGCCGCAAACTTTGCCAGAGGGTTTATGAGATAACGGGCCACGGCTATATCTTCGTATTTTTCCTCATAAAACGGCGTTTCTTTTTTATCAAAGGCGAAATGTAAAACTTCCTTAAGGTCGCAGCTGATTAAGTTCTTTGCTCCCTTAACAGTTTCATATACCGCTTCTTTAAGCTCATCTTCACTATCGCCTCTGACAAAAACAGCCTCTTTATCCACGCCTGCCGCAACTACACCTTTAATTTTGCCTTTCTCTTTTACGAGACTTATAAACGTCCCGGCCTCATCCTTATATGGAATAATATCAGCCGCAATATCGGATTCTTTAATATTTACTTCTTCTGCCACACTGCCACCTGCCGCCGCAAATTTATCTGCCAGTTTTTTTAACTCCAGATTTTTTATCATCTCATACGCCTCAGGAGTATAGATGTTTTTAATGGCTGCTTCCTCCGAAGAAAAACTGACAGGAGATGTACGGTTTATCGCCGCAAGCTTTTTACAGAGCAAACCCATTTCGTAGTTTTCTCTTAAAGCCTCCCTCGTCCTTTTCTGTTTTATCTCCTCAAGATGCTCATAGGCATTTTCTATACTGTGATACTCGCTAATAAGGCTCTGGGCTCCCTTTTCTCCTATTCCCGAAACCCCCGGAAAATTATCCGATGAATCGCCCTGGAGAGCCTTAACATCTATGAATTCAATCGGAGTTACATGATATTTTTCTATAACATCATCCTCATAATATTCTTCTATCTCAGTACCGCTCTTTTTGGTTTTGGGTATTATAAGCTTTGTTGTCTTTGATGTCAGCTGAAGTAAATCCCTGTCTCCCGACACTATAGAAACATCAACGCCCATATCCTCAGCCTGTTTCGAAAGTGTGCCTATAATATCATCAGCCTCGTATCCCGCCAAGGTCTTTATGTCCACGCCCATCGCCATAAGAAGTTCCTTTATAACCGGCAATTGCTCTTTAAGTTCTTCATCCATTCCTTTACGGTTTCCCTTGTACTCAGGGTAAAGCTCATGTCTGAATGTAGGCGCATGCACATCAAATGCAACGGTAAGATACTCAGGTTTTTCCTCTTCAATAAGCTTAAAAAGTATATTTAAAAAACCATACACCGCGTTTGTATGGAGTCCTTTCGAATTTGTCAAAAGCGGCACACCGTAGTATGCTCTGTTAAGAATACTGTGACCGTCAATAAGTAAATACTTCATATAAAACCTCATCTAATGCTAATCAAACATAAATCCCGCATAGGCACTCTCCGGCAGCACCGTATCATCAAATGCCACAATCTGTCCCACACATTTTCTCTTTGCCCCGGTCACATCAACCGTAATAAAATCCGGATACCTTATCTCATACAAGTCCCCGTGAAAGTTCTTGCGAATCAGGGCTATAACATCCTTAAAGTCATCCGGATTGACCAAAACTTCGGTTATCCTCACCTTGTGAGAGGAACTTCTCTCGATGCAGCACAACGCCTTTCCGCTGCCACCCTTTATCTCATAAAGATTACCATGCGAAAGCATGGCCGTTTCTTTTTGCAGTTTTATAAGTTTTTCTCCGTAAGCAAGATGATTCGTATCTTTTAGAATCTTTTCCCTGACAGAGCTGTACTTTGCCGCACTTACCACATTAAGACTAAGCTCTCTGCCTTCTTTCATCTCGTATTCCCAGGGCATTATATCTCCGGGCTCTGCCAACAGCTCGTTTACATAATAAAAGTCTCTGAACCCAAATTTATCCCTGTAATAATCAAACAGCCATTCTTCTGCCGGAAATATAGATGCGTTTTTATGCCCCAGCTTTTTTATTTCTTCCGTCACATATTCCATAATAGCTGTAAAATTACCCTTTTTTCTGCATCCGGGAAGACTTCCGCCGGCATAAAAAGCAGGATGATTGTCATACGCCATATCAAGCTTAAGTGCCTCGTGTTCATAAAAAGAGAGTATAGTCTGCGCTGCTGCCTCATCTTTTAAAACAAAGGCCTTGCTCTCATCCATATATCCATCCATATACATATCCAGCCACTTGTCGCTGTCGCCGAATACAATTTTCCATATTTTCCTGAATACCGCAGGATTATCTACCCTGTTTATTTCCACAATTGTCTCCTATATGAACTCTAAAGTGCTTTTTTCCACCATATAAAGCGGATAATACGACAGTTTCGACTTTCTAAGTCCCTCCAGCCCCATATCATCCTCTCTGTTTATATACTTAAGTGTCGGGTGCTGTGCCATCATATAGCGGACAAACTCCCTGTTTATGAGAGGATACAGCCCTCTGATATTTTTGTCCGCTTTCTCAAAATGTATGTCCGCCGTATCTGAATTAATCATCGAACCGAAGGAAAAGGCTCTCGGCTCACCATCAACATATATGATAAGCCCGTCCAGACCTATTTCTTCAAACTCCTCAAACGCGCATCTAAGCGCCGCGCCTTCATATCTTTTCGAGTCTTCCATAGAGGCCGAATCTTCCAGCCACTTCCGGTAAACCTTTATGGCATCTCCAATATTTTCTCTTGTTATGGGGCGGCTTTCCCATTTATGGGAAAGTTCAAACTGATTAATATGATTCCTCTTGGCGTGGAGTTTTTTGCCGGAAAGGGTTGCAAGCTTTTCGGCCTCATATACATAATCATTTGCTCCCGTCATATCAATCTTTTTATATCCGGTTATTCCAAGGGCATTATACTCATCAATATGTTCCCTGATAACACTGCACAGCTGAAGGGGTATTCCTTCTTTTTTACATATATTTTTAAGCTCATTTAATGCCCCGAGCCTGTCTCCACCTCCGACCGGAGATGAGAACATATATCTGCCCTCGTAAAATATTCTAACCACATACATACCGCAAATCTCTGCCACACACTGATTAGCGGCTTTTTTCCACATATAGTTGCCTTCGAACGAAAAATCCGCACATAAATTTTTCCCCGCTTCAAGGCATTCCTTTATCCAATCCCTGTCATCAAGACTTATGGGAGTAAATCTGTCCATCTTTGCTTCTCCTGTATATTCACCGTCTTATATTCTAACATAAATTCCTATGTTATTATAGATATTTTCTGTTATACTATTGTTTATAGCGATTATTCATTAGCATGATATGGGGGATATATGAAAACATTTGGTAACAAACTAAAACTTCTTCGTCTTGCATCTAACGCATCAAGCCTGCAGGAGATTTGTCAGCTTGCGTATGAAATTCTCGGCAATCCCATCTTTATAGAAGACCGTTCTTCGGTAAAGCTCGCCTTTACCAAAAACATAAAGACGCCCGACCCAAGCTGGGAATCCGATGTGGTAAAGGGCAACAAAAAAGCATCCGCCCAGTCGGACCAGATAAACGAAATGAAGAATAATTTCAAACATTCCGGTGAGAATCAGATGCCTGTTATTGCCGAAGACAACTATATGCCTTATCCGAGAATAATAAAGGCCATATACATCCACGGCATGCATGTGGCAACCCTGGTTTGCGTAGGGTATTTTGAGACATTTTCCGATGATGATATAGAAATCATCGAAATCCTCAGCGGATACATCAAAAATCACTTCCAGAATGAGAAATACCATCTCTCCACAAGTGAGTACGCCATAGACAATTTTATTATCCGCCTGTTAAACGGGGAAATCTTTTCAAAGGAAGCCATAAGAGAACATGTCAAAATACTTAACTGGTCTCCCAAAAGCTACAACTATGTTTTCGATATATTTGTAGCCTCAGACCACCTCGCCGAAGACTCAACCATTAACTACAATATGGAAGATGTAATCGGAGATTTCAGAGCCATCCCTTCCTGCTATGCGGTTATTTACGACAACCACCTTGTCTGTATCTGCCGCACCGAGACCAAATATCCGCTCTCGTCCGGAAATGAATGGCCGTTTAACGAGCTCCTTTCCAAATACCATATGAGAGCCGGCCTTTCCGCACCGCTCAAAAATCTGTCCCAGATATTTACCGGATACAAACAGGCTCAAAGTATGTCAAACATAGCAAGTATCCTTCAAAACGACGGAATCACCTACTATCCCTATGACGAGTTCGCCTTTTATCATATGATGGAAGTAGCCGAGCAAAGACAGGGACTCAGGGAATTCTGTCACCAGAAAATCCTTGACCTCGAAGCCTATGATACCGAGCACAACACCGACCTTGTACCTACCCTCCATGTATATCTGGAGTCGTACAGAAGTATTTCCCATACGGCTGATGTAATGTTCATCCACCGCAACACGGTATCATATCGTATAAATAAATGTTTCGAACTGCTTGGAACAAGAATAGAAAGCGGAAGCGAGCTGTTTTCATTCACATTCTCGCTCCGCATACTTGAATACTATAACAAGAAAAAAGGTAAGATGCCTCCGTTTTAAACCTTTTCTTAAAAGAACGGATTATATACCTTTTCAAAACCGATGGAGGTCTCTCCCTCATGCCCGGGATATACCTTTGTATCTTCCGGAAGTGTGAAAAGCTTGCCCGTTATAGAGCGCACAAGTTCCGACATAGAGCCGCCCGGGAAGTCGGTCCTTCCGACAGAGCCCTGGAAAAGCGTGTCACCCGAAAAGAGCACTCCCTCGTTTTTAAAGTAATAGCACACTCCACCCCTTGTGTGGCCCGGAGTGTGAAATACCTTAATATCAAACCCGGCAAGCGAAAGTGACGGGTCGCCATGCATCCTCTCGTCTCCTTCTACAGGTTCTGTTATGCCCATGTGTCTGAGCTGACCGGTCTTTGTCTCTTCAAGGAGTTCATCCTCCGTCTCATGTACATAGACCGGCACATCATATGTTCTTTTTATCTCATTTACCGCCCCTATATGGTCGTGATGTCCATGGGTAAGGAGGATAGCCACAGGCTTTGCGCCCTCCTTTTGTACCATCTCTTTAATCTTGTCTGCTTCTGCGCCCGGGTCGATAATAAGCGCTTCCTTTGTATCTGTATTCATCATCAGATAACAGTTTGTCATTATCATCCCGACTATTCTTTTACTGAGTTTAAAACCTGCCATTATCCGCTCGTCCTTTCGATATCTATTACTCCCGTCACCTGACGAAGCTTTGAATTAAGCTCAATCAGCACAGCCTTATGCTTAACATAGAAGGTAATTGTAATGGTCGCAATGCCCTGCTTTGAATTCTTTGAGGAAAGGGTTTCTATATCTATATCGTTTTCGGTAAATATCCTTGATATATCTGCCAGCATACCCTTTCTGTTGTTTCCATATACGGTAATTTCCGCAAGGTAACTGCCTCCGGCTTCCATAGCTTCAGCCTGCCACTCCGCTTCTATAAGTCTCGATTTCTCAAAATCCGACATATGGATGATGTTGGTACAGTCCGTCCTGTGAATCGAAACTCCCCGGCCCCTTGTAATAAAGCCGACTATTTCGTCTCCCGGCACAGGCGAACAGCACTTTGAAAACCTTACTGCCATATCCGTCATACCCTTTACTATAATGCCACTCTTTGAGCGTTTTGCGTTTGCCTTTGCAGCGGCCTTGGCGGCGTTTTCCTCCACCTTGGATATAACTTCCTCGTCACTGACAGTCTTGGGATGGTCTCTTAAGTAAAGCTCGTTTAATTTGTTTACTATCTGACCTTCCTTTATGCCTCCGTGACCTACAGAGGCCATGAGGGCATCCCAGTTCTGGAAACCGTATTTTCTTATTACTTCCTTACGGTATTCCTCTTTGTTTATGTCCTCTAAATTAATGCCTTTGGTCTTGGCATTTGCAATAATGAGTTCCTTGCCTTTGGCAATGTTTTCTTCTTTAAACTCTTTTTTAAACCACTGGTTTATCTTGTTTCTCGCCTGCGAGCTTTTGACTATTGAAAGCCAGTCGCGGCTGGGGCCCTTGGTATTTTGGGATGTGATTATATCTATTCTGTCGCCGTTTCTTATCCTGTAATCTATGGGCACAAGTTTGCCGTTTACCTTGGCTCCGACCATACGATTTCCTACAGCAGAGTGTATGCTGTAGGCAAAATCTATCGGCGTTGAGCCTGCCGGCAGATTCTTTACATCTCCGTTTGGAGTAAAGCAGAATACCGAATCCGAAAAAAGGTCAAGGTCGGTCTTTATAAGGCTTAAAAATTCATGGTTGTCCGAAGTATCCTGCTGCCACTCCAGAATCTGTTTCAGCCAGCTCAGTTTCTCCTCTTCCTGTGTATCTACGCTCTTGCCATCGGCCGCCTCTTTGTATTTCCAGTGCGCTGCGATACCGTATTCCGATGTGCGGTGCATCTCCCATGTACGAATCTGGATTTCAAATGGCTGTCCGCTCCTTCCTATAAGGGTGGTATGAAGCGACTGGTACATATTCGGTTTGGGCATGGCTATATAGTCCTTGAACCTTCCGGGGATAGGTTTGTATTTTTCATGGATTACACCAAGAGCTGCATAGCAATCCTTTACCGAATTTACTATTATCCTAATGGCGAATAAATCATAAATCTGATCAATGGTCTTGTTCTGGTTGACCATCTTTTTGTATATACTGAAAAAATGTTTAACCCTGCCGTCAATCACAGCATCTATGCCGGCTTCGTTTATATACTCTCCAACATCTGCGACAAGAGAGCTGACATATTCTTCCCTTACATTTTTTCTGAGTGAAATCTTTTCAACCAGATCATAGTAGGCCTCCGGCTCCAGATATTTAAGAGACAAATCCTCGAGCTCTACCTTGATTTTTGAAATACCGAGTCTTTGCGCCAGTGGAGCATAGATTTCCATTGTCTCTTTGGCTTTTTCCCTTTGCTTCTCTGCCTTCATATATTTGAGAGTGCGCATATTGTGCAGTCTGTCGGCAAGTTTTATCAGAATAACCCTGATGTCTTTTGCCATAGCCAGAAACATCTTTCTGAGATTTTCAGCCTGCACTTCCACCTTGTCGGGGTCATAAGAAATCTGTGAGAGCTTTGTCACTCCGTCAACCAGTAGTTCGACATCTTCTCCAAACTCTTCCCTGATTTCCTCGTTTGTCATCACCGTATCTTCCACCACATCATGCAAAATGCCGGCAATTAATGTTTCTTTATCCATCTCAAGGTCTGCCAGAATAATGGCCACACACAAAGGATGTATAATATATGGCTCTCCGGACTTTCTGACCTGGTCCTTATGGGCTGTTGCCGCTATATCATAAGCCTTTTTGATAAGAGTGGTGTCTGCTGACGGGTGGTATTTTTTTATACGCTCGATAAGGTCGTTAAAGAGTACCTCCGGCTGCTCGAATTCTTTGGTTGCAGCTATTGAATCGCTTTTTCTTTTAATCTGCTTTGCCTTTATATCAATGTCATCTTCAGATAATGCAAAATCCGTCATGGTACTCACCACCTTTCGCCTCTGTATATATAATTGTTTATTTTATCACAAAACGCTACCTATGGCGATATATTTTTTTGCCCACCCCAAATACCCCTGTAATTTACTTATGTAAAAAGCAGCGAAGGCGGAACGATCCGCCTTCGCTACCAAATAATGGGTTATTCCCAATTGACATGATTAGGGTAGAAAATTTCAAGGTATTCTTCAAGGGTTATATCATTTTCCATTATGTATCCTGCCGCTTCAACGCCTACATATCTGTAGTGCCACGGCTCATATGATATCCCCGTTATATCCTCCCGTCCATCCGGGTATCTGAGTATAAATCCATACTCAGCACAATGTGCTGCAAGCCACTTCTCCTCCTCGGTATTGCCAAGCGCAGCATCTAATATCTGCTGTCTGAGCGGCACTATATCCACCGCCAGTCCCGCCTGGTGCTCACTTGTGCCGGGTACCGAATACTGGTCAGCCGCATAATCGTAAGCTTCCGAGTCGCTCATGCCCTTTTTAATGGCATAATCCATAGCCTCGTCAAAGAGCTCATACTGTCTGTCCTCAGAGCGGTATGCGGAACACACAAAAACCGTATATCCCGCAGCCCTTGCCCCGCTAAGCATATCCATAAGGCTGTCATAGATCCTCTCATCCACCACACAGCCGCTCCTTACCTGTTTGCCGGTAAAAGAAAAATCATCCGGCAGCGGAGTTTCGCTGTTAAGTAAAATAAGATTCCACGGGAGAATATTTACTTGTACATCGGGCAGTTCTACCGAGTAGATATCTCCGCCCTCTATTTCAGACATAACACTGTCAAAAACTTCGGTATTGTCATTATCCGCTTCTACCGCGTCCTCCTGCCCGGTCTGAACTATCTCATCGGAGCCGATGGTAATAGACCTCGGAGCAATCAGGCAGACCAGAAATACTGTCGTCGCTACTGCAGCCCTTGGTGCGTATTTTTTAATCCCTTTTAGCGCATACTTAAATACAAGTCCAAAAAACACCACCAGAAACAGCATCGCTATCGCTGTCCGTCGGCGTTTAGGATGTTTCTTATAGAAGCTGACTACCTTAAGTATCAACTTTTTTTGCATTTAGCCAAACCACCTCATCTTGTGTAAGGTATTCTCCGGTCCATCAATAAGTTGTGCAATCCTCTATTTCAATAATATATCCGAAGGTATGTTTTTTCAAGCATTTTTTACATATTCTGGTAAATAATATTATCAAGATATCCGTTGGTATATTCAGCCCACGAATAATTCGACATATATTCGCCGTGATATGCACTTCTGGCTCTGGTATCACCTTCTATGAAATCATAATAATCGCAGCTGAATTTCGACGGGTCCACACACATATGTCCCGATGAACGGATGATTATATCCTCGATGCCTTCTTCTCTGAGGCAGTTCATCAGTTCCGATATATATATCTGCAGCTGTTTCTGCAATGACCTGTCATACTCAGCGTCCTCCCATAGTACCGAAGCAAGTTCCGGCCTCGATACATTTGAGCCCCTCTTATCCACCATATATGCAAGGATTTCCTTACTTCTGGCTCTTTTAAAAGACACCGGCCTGTTTTCGATAAAGATATCGAAATTCCCAAAGGTCTGCACTCTTATCCTGCTTTCCTTTTTTTGCTCCGCGCCATCTGTTAAAGGATTTCTCAGGTTGTTGAGTTCGTCAATAATATCCTCCTTAGACACCGGTTTTTCCAGATATCCGCTGGCATGCATCTTTAACGCATCAAGAGCGTATTCCGAAAATCCGGTAACGAAAATAATATTGATTCCGGCATATATCTCCTTTAATTCCTTAGCCAGAGCCAGCCCGTCCGTTCCCCTCATTTCCACATCGAGAAAAGCTATATCAACCCTGTTTTCTTTGGCGTATGAAAGTGCCTCCTTAGGATTTCTAAATGAAGCAATTTCCGCTTTTGGTATGGCCTCCTCAATAGCCTTTGTTAGACTCATAAGTGCCAGTCTCTCGTCATCAACTGCTAAAACTTTCATCCCTGTTTTCCCCCTTTGGTAATCTTATTGTTACTGTTGTCCCTTTATCAGGTATGCTTATAAGGTCAAGAGTGCCGCTGCACATCATATCAAGTCTCCGTCTTACATTCTCTATTCCGACATGCCCCTTGTCCTTTTCCGTCCTTTCCTTCAATTTTTCAGTATCAAATCCCACGCCGTTGTCTTCTACTATTATAACAAATGATGTCTCATCCTCATAAGTGCTTATTTTTACATATCCGCCTTCCGTTTTTTTTGATATACCGTATCTTACAGCATTTTCCACTATGGGCTGTATTGACAGAGCCGGAAGTCTGAATGCGGATACTTTAATATCGCACTCTAAATTAATATCGTCCTCAAACCTCATTTTCTCAAGGGCAAAATAATTTTCCACATGCTTCATCTCTTTTTCAAAGGAGATTGGCCTTGTCAGATTTAATGAGTCCATATTGCCTCTTAAGTATTTTGCAAATCTCGTTACCGCCTCTTTAGCTGTCTGAGCGTTTATATCGCACAGCTGCTGGATAGCAGTAAGTGAATTATACAAAAAATGCGGCTGTATCTGACTGACCATTATCATCATCCGCGATTCCATCTGCTCTCTTTCAAGTTCCGCAGTACGCTTTGCCATATCCATATTCTCATGTACTATACTTAATCCCATTATAAACTGGGCAACCGCAAACACATAATACGCGCATTTTATAATAAAATCCCTCGGCAAAAGTTCAGTGGCAACATTTATGGGCTCTGCCATAGCCGCCGTAACGGTAATGATTGCCGATATCCATATTGTCCTTGTAATAAAATTCTGTTTTTTGTCATATTCCAGAATTGCGGCAATTATGCAGAACACTCCCATTATCATACATCCCATAACAAACATTCCTCTGTAGATAA
>CAJOOU010000217.1 GCA_905236735.1 uncultured Eubacterium sp.
TGGGCCTACCTATTTATGTCTCGGGCACAAAGACGCTTACGCTTCCCGGGCTGTTGCTTGGAAAATAATAAAAGGTCTCCCCGTCATATTCACGAAAAAAAACATAACTGCTGGTAACATTTATATTGCAATAGGTTCCGTCCATGATTTTGTTTTGTTCACTGCCGTCGTATTTAACCGAATTCAAAGATGCAGATGAGCCAAAGGTCTGATAGTAGACGGTATCGCCGTATACATTGTAAAGTTCAACGCTGCCTGAGACTATGGTCAGTTCCTCTCCGGTTTCGAGGTTGTACCTGCAAAGAGCATAGTTTCTCTCAAGGTCTAAATAAAACAGATATCCGTTTGAATACATCGGCATCCAGTAATTACCTTCTCTGATAAGAGAGGTGCCACCTGTTGTCATATCCTTTGCGTAAATATTATGATCCGATGTAATACCGTTGTAATAAAGAATACCTCCCTCGGCGCTGCATGTCCTTATGGTCTCTTTGGTGTACATCTCATCATCTTCACCGTTAATTGAAACGCTGTATACCGTGGAACCGTCTTTATTATCATAATGCATATAATAAAGCGAATTACCCACAAGGCAGACATAGAGTGCGGGATCATTTTGCAGGTACTTCTTGTTTTTCCCGTTATGACTCACGCGGCATATAACATAATCATTAAAGCTCATATTGTCAAAAAGATAGTCTCCTCCACTCACGGGCTCTGTGTATACGGATGAACCCTTTGCATAGTAGATACAGTTATCGTCCACATTTATATATCTTGCGCTGTCATCTCCGAGCTTTGTCGCCTTACCGCCTAACGCAGGCATGGAGTACAGCTTAAAGCTGTCCGAAGGATTTGCAAAATAAATGGTTCCGTTATATTCGCAAAAAAGCCCCTCATTATAAAGATTACCTCCGGTATTTCCGGTCTGCGTCTGTGGGTTTTCAAACTCGTCTCCTCCCCCTCCGCCGAAAAATACCGCCGCTGCCACACATATGGCTATAATTAATACAACAATTACTACCTTTTTCATACGCACCTCATATGATTGTCATCCCCACCTGCGCTTATAGGTGGGGGATTTCCCCGACCGGATTAAATGTCAATATCAAGTTCTACCGGACAGTGGTCTGAACCCATTATCTGAGTATGGATTTTAGCATCCCTTAGCTTCTCATCCAGACAGCCCGATGTCACGAAATAATCGATTCTCCACCCGGCATTTTTCTCCCTTGCCTTGAACCTATAGCTCCACCACGAATATATCCCTTCTTTATCCGGATAAAAATATCTGAAGGTGTCTGTAAAACCGGCATCCATAAGATTGGTAAACTTTTCCCTCTCTTCGTCGGTAAATCCGGCATTTTTATGATTGGTTTTAGGATTCTTAAGATCTATCTCCTTATGAGCTACATTAAGGTCTCCGCAAAATATTACCGGCTTTTTCTTTTCAAGTCCCTTAAGATAGGCCAGAAAGTCATCTTCCCATCTGCATCTGTATGAAAGTCTTTCAAGCTGCTGCTTTGAATTGGGAGTATATACCGTAATAAAATAGTATTCTTCAAACTCCAAAGTAATAACTCTGCCTTCGTGATCATGTTCATCTATACCCATGCCGTAGGTTACCGCCAAAGGCTCCTTTTTTGTAAAGACAGCCGTACCTGAATATCCCTTTTTTTCAGCATAATTAAAATACTGATGATATCCGGGAGTATCCATTTCAAGCTGCCCTGCCTGCATCTTTGTCTCCTGCAGGCAGAATATATCCGCATCCGCTTCATTAAAAAAATCATAAAAGCCCTTCTGTACACAGGCCCTTATTCCGTTTACATTCCATGATATAAATTTCATTCTTCCTTACCCAATAAATAATCTATAAACTGCTGCGCCGTTCTGCCTGAAAGACCTCCGTGTGAAAGTTCCCATCTGTTTGCCTCTAAAAGCAGGTCGTCCTCCGCCATATTAATACCGTTTCTTTCCGCCAGAGCCTTTACTATCTCCTTAAATTCCTTCGGCTCCGGTCTGCCATAAAAAATCTGCACTCCGAATCTGTTTGCAAGTGAAAGCTTTTCCTGAACGGTATCGTTTGTATGTAGTTCCTCGTCTCTGTCAGTCTTGTCCCTGAAAGTTTCCCTTATCAGATGTCTTCTGTTTGATGTGGCATAAATCAGTATATTGGAAGGTTTGACCTCAAGTCCGCCTTCTATCACTGCCTTTAAGTATTTATACTCGATTTCAAACTCTTCAAAAGACAAATCATCCATATAGATAATGAATCTGTAGTTTCTGTTTTTTATCTGAGAGATAATACTGTTTATATATTTAAACTGATGCTTATATACCTCTATTATTCTAAGGCCATCATCATAATATTCGTTCATTATGGCCTTTATACTTGAGGATTTTCCGGTACCGGCATCTCCGTATAGCAAGCAGTTATTGGCAGGCCTGCCTTTTATAAAGGCCATGGTATTATCCACCAGTTTTTTCTTTGCCGTTTCGTATCCTATCAAATCATCCAAAGATACCTGAGCCACATTTGTAATAGGTACTATCCGGGCTTTCCCGTCTGTTTCTTCTATCCTGAAAGCCTTATGCAGTCCCAAAGAGCCCACTCCGTATTTTTTATAAAATCCTTCCACGAGCCCTTTAAACTCCTCTACGCTCCTTGCCCCGGCAAGTGCCCCGGATAAAGCAAGCAGCTGCTCCCTTATTTTTTTGTTGAAGCTCCTGCCCCTATCCCTGGTGGTCTTAAAATCACCTATATGTGCAAGTACTCCCGCTCCGAAAGCATCTCCAATCTGACCTAACGGATAATCATAGAGTTCCTTTATAATCTTAAGGTCATGCAGGGCAATCTCCAAAAGACTTTCTCCGCAGTTTCCGTTTATCTCACAGGAAAGTGAGTAAGCATTTTCACTGTTGACAAGTAAAAGAGTCAGGTATGAATGCCACAGATTTCCCGCAAATCCCTGCTCCGCCTGAATATCTATAAGCTCTCTTAAGCATTCATAGAACATTGACTCATATTTAAACAGATTATCCCTGTCATTTTCATAAACATCTATTATCTGTGCGATATTTTTAAAAACA
>CAJOOU010000218.1 GCA_905236735.1 uncultured Eubacterium sp.
AGGGTGCAGGTAAGACGACCACCACAGCCAAGATAGCCGGTAAGGTTATGCAAAAAGGTAGAAAACCCCTCCTTGTAGCCCTCGATGTTTACAGACCTGCTGCAATAGAACAGCTCAAGGTAAACGGAGAAAAGGTCGGAGCAGAGGTCTTTTCAATGGGGACGGAAGTAAAGCCTCTTGATATAGCCAGAGCTTCACTTGAATACGCAAAGAAAAACGGCTTTAATGTCGTGATATTCGATACCGCAGGCCGCTTACAGGTTGATGACGACATGATGGATGAGCTTGCCGGTATAAATGATGAGATTGATATCTCTCAAAAGATTCTCGTGGTTGATGCCATGACAGGTCAGGAAGCCGTGAATGTGGCTCAGACCTTTGAAGAAAAGATAGGGATAGACGGAGTGGTTTTAACCAAGCTTGACGGTGATACAAGGGGCGGTGCAGCTCTTTCGATAAGGGCCGTAACAGGCAAGCCTATTCTCTATGCAGGTATGGGAGAAAAACTTTCCGATTTGGAGCAGTTTTATCCGGACAGGATGGCTTCGAGAATCCTTGGAATGGGCGATATAATGACGCTCATAGAAAAGGCACAGACAGACCTTGATGAAGAAAAAGCCGCAAAGCTCGAAAGAGATATGCGAAAGGGCACATTTGGATTTGATGCCTACCTCGAGTCAATGAACCAGATGAAAAAAATGGGAGGACTCACAAGTATTTTAGGTATGATGCCCGGTATGTCCGGCGGACAGATGTCGCAGATTGAAGATGCGATAGACTCCAAAAAGATGGCGAGAATCGAAGGAATTATTTATTCGATGACTCCTGCCGAAAGGTCCAATCCGGATATTATTAACCCTTCGAGAAAAAGGCGTATAGCCGCCGGAGCCGGAGTAGAGGTCGCTGAGGTCAACCGCCTGATAAAGCAGTTTGACCAGGTCAGAAAGATGATGAAGGGAATGAATTCTTCAAAGATGTCGAGGATGCTCGGCGGTTTCGGAGGATTCGGCGGAAAGAAAAAAGGTTTTCCGTTTTAACTAAGTTAATAAGTGGAAATATCCATTTATGAATATATAAGCATAAGTCACTAAGGAGGTGAAACAAAGATGGTAAAGATGAGATTAAAAAGAATGGGTAAGAAGAAAGCACCTTTCTATAGAGTTATCGTAGCAGATGCGCGTTCTCCGAGAGATGGTCGTTTTATCGATGAGCTCGGTACATATGACCCTACAAAGAATCCCAGCGAACTTCATATAGATGAAGAGAAAGCTAAGAAATGGCTCGCAGACGGTGCACAGCCGACTGAAACAGTAGCTAAGCTTCTTAAAATTGCCGGCATTGAAAAATAAGAGGGGGTGCCTAGGATGAAGGAACTGGTAGAAGTAATCGCAAAGGCGCTGGTCGATAATCCGGATGAGGTGGTAGTTACACAGACGGAGAAGGACAGAGCCATAGTAATTGAATTGCATGTGGCACAGCCTGATATGGGTAAAGTCATAGGCAAAAAGGGACGCATTGCAAAGGCAATCCGTTCTGTTGTAAAAGCAGCATCTTCTCAGGAAGAGAAAAAGGTAATAGTAGATATCTTATAATTACCGTTAAAAAAGCAGGATACCGCTTTGCGGTGTCCTGTTTGTGTTTGTAGTAGGAATTATTATGAAGGAAGAATTATATCAAATCGGAGCAATAACCCAGACTCACGGAATAAGGGGAGAGGTAAAGGTTTTCCCTATGACAGATGATGTGATGAGGTTTAAGGGAATGAAGGACTGTATTTTAGATACGGGAAAAGAACTTCTCCATCTGGAGGTCACAAATGCCCGCCCTCAGAAGAATCTGGTTATTATTAAATTTAAAGAATTTGACAATATAAATGATGTCGAAAAGTATAAGGGCTGCGGTCTTTTTGTGACAAAAGAAAACAGGGTGCCTTTAGAAGAAGGCGAGTATTTTATAGCAGACCTTGTTGAGTGCGAGGTATATACTGACGAAGGAGAACACCTCGGACATTTAACAGATGTCCTTCAGACAGGGGCAAATGATGTGTATGTGGTATCAAAAGAGGGAGAAAAAGATATTCTTATCCCTGTTATTAAGCAGTGCATTTTAAATGTTGATACGGAAGGAAAGAAGGTGACCGTTCATCTTTTGGACGGTCTTAGGGATATATAGATGAAATTCTGGGTACTTACCCTTTTCCCGGAGATGGTGGAAAATGCAGTCAAAACCTCCATCACCGGCAGGGCTATGGAAAAAGGAATAATAGAATTTGAAGCGGTAAACATAAGGGACTATACCATAGAGCGTCACGGCAAGGTAGATGATTATCCGTACGGAGGAGGCGCGGGAATGCTGATGCAGGCCCAGCCTATTTATGATGCCTATATGTCGATTGTAGAAAAGATAGGCTATGAGCCAAGGACGGTTTATCTGACTCCGGCAGCAAAGGTATTTACCCAAAAGAAGGCCAAAGAATTTGCTCTTGAAGAAAATATAGTACTTTTATGCGGACACTACGAGGGAGTGGACGAGAGGGTTTTGGAAAAGATAGTGACGGACTATGTATCCATAGGCGACTATGTGCTTACCGGAGGCGAACTGGCGGCTATGGTGGTAATTGATGCCGCCTCAAGGATGGTGCCGGGTGTACTTACCAATGCCGCCTCAGGTCAGGATGAGTCGTTTTCGGGCAATCTCCTGGAGTATCCGCAGTACACCCGTCCGGAGGAGTGGATGGGAGAAAAGGTGCCGGCTATCCTCCTTTCAGGTCATCATGCCAATGTGGAAAAGTGGAGACGGGAAAAGGCGATAGAAAGGACGATGGAAAGAAGACCGGAACTTTTAAAGGTAGAAGATAATGAGGATAATTGAACATATTTTTGAATATATAAAGACGGTATTTAAGTGGCTTTTTTTCGCCTTTATTGCAGGAATAAGCTGCGGACTTGTGGGTACTTTGTTTCATTTTTGTGTCGACATAGCCACAGAGAGCCAAAACAGGTATCCGTATCTGCTCTATTTTTTGCCGGTTGCAGGTCTGTTAATAGTGTGGATATATCGCATAAACGGAGTGAAAAAAGACGAGGGCACCAACCTCATTCTCTCATCTGTGCAGAGCTGTGAGGATGTGCCGGCGAATATGACGGTACTGATTTTTATAGGTACATTTCTGACTCATCTTTGCGGAGGCTCTGCCGGAAGGGAAGGGGCTGCACTCCAGATAGGCGGAAGTATGGGGTCTCTTATAGGCAGACT
>CAJOOU010000219.1 GCA_905236735.1 uncultured Eubacterium sp.
GATGAATGGACAATCATGGAATCCATACTCTTCAAGAATCTCAGATACTTCCATCTCAACGAGCTCGAGCATCTCTTCGTACTCTTCATCAGTCTCGCAGTCTTCTTTAACCATATCATATTTGTTAAGGAATACTACGATATTAGGTACACCTACCTGACGAGAAAGGAGGATGTGCTCCTTAGTCTGTGCCATAACACCGTCAGTAGCTGCTACAACGAGGATTGCACCGTCCATCTGAGCAGCACCTGTGATCATGTTCTTTACATAATCGGCGTGGCCAGGGCAGTCAACGTGAGCATAGTGACGCTTGTCTGTCTCATACTCAACGTGGGCTGTAGAAATTGTGATACCTCTCTCACGCTCTTCAGGAGCCTTATCGATGTTCTCAAAATCTACTGCTGCGTTACCTGCAACTCTCTCAGAAAGAGTCTTAGTGATAGCTGCTGTTAATGTAGTCTTACCATGATCGACGTGACCGATGGTACCTATGTTACAATGTGGTTTAGTTCTCTCAAATTTCTCTTTAGCCATTGTCTCTTCCTCCTTAAAATTTCAAAGCTAAATTACCTGCCTGCCTATGCAGCAAGCAAAGGCAATCAGTTAAATCTGATTATAAAGAAATTATTTAATTTTTTCAACAGTAAAAAGCACTTTTTTACTTGTCGTTATTAGAAATCAGCTTATCCTGAACTTGTTTTGGAACGGGCTCATATTTCTCGAAGAACATTGAGTAGTTGCCTCGACCCTGGGTTCTTGAACGAAGATCGGTGGAATATCCAAACATTTCCGCAAGGGGAACAAATCCGTGTACAATCTTACCGCCGCCTAAATCGTCCATTCCTTCGATACGACCTCTTCTTGAATTGATGTCGCCAATTACGTCGCCCATGTATTCCTCAGGCATTGTAACGTCAACCCTCATTATAGGCTCAAGAAGTACGGGGTCTGCTTTCGCCATAGCTTCCTTGAAGCACATAGAACCTGCGATGTGGAAAGCCATTTCCGATGAATCGACCTCATGATATGAACCGTCATATACAGTTGCGTGGATACCAAGTACAGGGAAGCCGCAAAGGATTCCGGACTTGGCTGCTTCTTCGATACCTTCGCCGACTGCGGGGATGTATTCCTTAGGAATGTTACCGCCCACAACGGTTGACTCGAACTTGAATACCTCTTCTGCGTTAGCGTCCATCGGCTCGAACTTAACCTTACAGTGGCCGTACTGACCACGACCGCCGGACTGCTTAGCATATTTGTATTCCTGGTCAACTGGCTTTGTAAATGTCTCTTTATATGCAACCTGAGGTGCGCCGACATTTGCTTCTACCTTAAATTCCCTAAGAAGCCTGTCTACGATAATCTCAAGATGCAGCTCGCCCATACCAGCGATAATGGTCTGGCCTGTCTCGGAATCCGTATGAGCTCTGAAGGTCGGATCTTCTTCTGCAAGCTTTGCAAGGGCTTCTGCCATCTTTCCCTGTCCAGCCTTGGTCTTTGGCTCTATAGCAAGCTCTATAACCGGCTCGGGAAATTCCATAGACTCTAAGATAACCGGATGCTGCTCGTCGCAGATAGTGTCACCGGTAGAAGTAATCTTGAATCCTACGGCAGCCGCTATATCTCCGGAATAAACCTTATCAAGCTCCTGCCTCTTATTCGCATGCATCTGTAAGATACGTCCTGCCCTCTCCTTCTTGTCCTTCGTAGCATTGAGCACGTAAGAACCGGAATTGAGGGTTCCTGAATAAACCCTGAAGAAAGCACGCCTTCCTACAAACGGGTCTGTCATAATCTTGAATGCGAGAGCTGAGAACGGCTCGTCATCTGCTGAATGCCTTGTAACCTCATTCCCATCAAGGTCAACGCCCTTGATATCCGGAATATCAGTAGGAGCCGGCATATAATCTATAACAGCATCAAGGAGCTTTTGTACTCCCTTGTTCTGATGTGCCGACCCGCAGCAAACCGGCACGCCTTCATTATCTATGGTAGCCTGGCGGAGCGCTGCTTTAAGCTCCGGCACTGACGGCTCTTCGCCTTCAAGGTATTTTTCCATGAGA
>CAJOOU010000220.1 GCA_905236735.1 uncultured Eubacterium sp.
GATATAGGTGTTACATTAAATACCTATACACATCTAACATTTGACGATGCAAAGAAAGAGATGGAGCGATTATCAAAGGCTCAGTAATAGCGAGTTGTACGGAAATTATATTTACAACTTTTTTTACAACTTTTGATGGCAAATTTACAACTTTTTATGCCAAGATATGCCAAGAAACAGAGAAAAATATTCTGCCGAAAATGTGCCGCAAACCTAGTAAAATCAAGGAAAACAGAGGGTTTACAATACTATGATAAAAATACTATTCATCTGCCACGGCAATATCTGCAGGTCGACGATGGCGCAGAGTTATTTTCAAAATATGATAGAGAAAAAAGGGCTGGAGAAGGTCTTTGAGATAGATTCTGCAGCGACACATCGTGATGAAATAGGCAGCAGACCGCATTACGGGACGGTTGACAAACTTAGGGAAGAGGGGGTGCCGGTTGTAGATCACAGAGCAAGGCTGGTATCCAAAGATGATTTTGAGAAATTTGATTATATTATTGGGATGGACAGCGCAAATTTCAGGGATTTAAAGAGAGTAGCAACAGGAGATGAAGAAAAGAAAGTATATAAGCTTCTTTCATTTGCCGGAGTAGATAGAGATGTGGCAGATCCGTGGTATACAGGGGATTTTCAGGCCACATGGGATGATGTGAGTGCAGGTTGCAATGCTTTTTTTAAGTATCTGCAGTCACACGGGGAGATTTAGTTTAAACAGCCGCTTTTGCAGCTGTTATAGCGTAGCGCCGTCGAATAATATAAATATTGTTTATCCTCGTGCTTTCGTGATATAACAGCCGCTTACGCAGCTGTTATCGCGCGTGCTCGTCAAATGAGAGCAAGCTCTCGCTTTCCTCGCTACTTCGTGGTATAATAGCCGCAAGCGGCTATTATCACTATGCAGTCGCCAAATGCAAGTAAACTTGCGCTTGGCTCGTTGTATTGTGGTATAATAGCCACAGGCGGGGAATATCTTTTGCAGTTGCCGGGTGTAAGTTTGAATTGCGTTTGGTTATTGTGACATGAAATACCGTATATGCAGTATTTCAAAGAGATACCGCTTGGGGGGACATATATATGTTCACGGGAGAGAGAGTATGAGTATCAGCAGTTTTCTTAATGAGAATTATGCCTTTGTTTTTGTGCTGGCGATTCTTGTTTTTAATATAATTTCAAACAAAGAAACAGAAAAGAAAATAAGATGGATTTTTATAGCTATAGTAGGTTTTACTATAGTCCAAAGCATTGTAGTGAGGGCCATAGGCACTTTTGCGGTACGCAGTGAACCTTCCGCAGAGGAAATGCTGGCTTACTCCATCGGATATATAATTAGACCGCTGCTGTTATATTTACTTCTGCTTATAGTGCTCAGATATGAAAGTGAGAGAAAAAAAATCCTGTTTATATTACCGCTTACGGCATTTGCTGTCAGCATTTTTCTGAATCCGGTCTTTGGAATGATATATTCTTTCAGTAGCTCAAATGAGCATGTAAAGGGAGCATTTTTCTTTATAACATATCTGATTCTCATTATTTATATAGCATTAATTGTTTTCTACAACTTTAAATACAGCTCATACGAAGAATACAGGTCAGAATCTATCACGATACACATAGGAGCTTTTTTTATTATAGCCGATGTGATTGCTGAAATCGCAGTAAAGGATTTTTCGGGTCAGTTTGAGACCGCAATTATCCTTGCCGCTCTCAGCTATAGCATATATTTCAGGACCAGGGAGCAGTTTGTCGAGAAGAAAATCCTTGAAACAAGAGAGATGCGAACAGGACTGCTAAATGAGCATGCCTGCGTGGACAGACTTAATTCAATGAGAAACACTCCCAAACTGACAGAATATGCAGCGGTTTATTTTGACCTGGTAAGATTTGGAGCCATAAATGACCAGTATGGAATGGAAACAGGAAACAAAGTGCTGACCGAATATACAGTGCTTTTAAGTCATGCAATTCAGAAGGATGAATTCCTTTCAAGGCCGGGCAGCGATCATTTTATTGCAGTGATATATAAGGAAAACCTGAAACTGTTTTTGGCACAGCTTGAAAATATGCCTGTAATTTTCGAACTCGATGGGGAGGATTATGACATCCCGGTAAGTGCCTGCTGCGGCGTATATGAAATAGATGATTCGGATATTAACGGAGAAGATATTATTTCAAATGCGTATGCTGCGCTAAACTATGGAAAATCTATTGCAAAAAGGAGCGTCACCTATCTCACGGGAGAACTTTTAAGCTCACTAAAGGAGCAAAGACAGCTTGAGGTCGATATTCCCCAGGCAATGGCAAGAGAAGAATTTCTGGTATACTATCAGCCGAAGGTAAACAGTAAAAAACAGGTAATGTGCGGAGCGGAAGCCCTCGTCAGATGGCTACACGACGGAAACATCATATCACCGGGCAAGTTTATTCCAATAATGGAGTCCAACAATATGATGTGTGACCTTGATTTTTACATACTCCGTCGCGTGTGCACGGATATTTCGGAGTGGATATCGCAGGGGCTCGTGCCACCGACAATATCGGTAAACTTTTCGAGAAGAAACCTGTCAAATCCCAATCTCGCAAAGGATATTGACAGGGTTGTCACGAGTTATCATGTTCCTAAAAAAATGATTGAAATAGAAATCACAGAGACCATAGATGAGTTTCCCATAAGCGTGCTCGGGGATTTTGTAGATGATTTGCACAACCTCGGATACAAGGTGGCGGTTGACGATTTTGGAAGCGGCAGTTCGTCCCTTAGTCTGCTCAGGGAGGTTACTTTTGACACCCTAAAGATTGATAAAGGATTTGTAGACCGGGCGTATGCAAAGGATCTGACAATACTCAACTATATGATTAAACTGGCAATAGCCCTTGATATAGAGGTCCTTGCGGAAGGAGTGGAACTGAAAGAGCAGGTTGAGACACTCTCACTTCTTGGATGTGACATCATACAGGGGTATTATTATGATAAGCCGCTGCCAAAAGATATATTTACGGAGCGCATTATAAACAGGAGATACACAGATGAATAAGGTAATAACAGCAAAAAAAATTATACGACAGCTTCTTATTGTACTCATTGTTACTTTCATATGTATAATGATTGCATTCGGAGTATATGTCTTTGGTGTAAACAGATATAATCAGACCGCCCGTGTTGTAACGCCGCTGTCTACATCCACCGATGTAATGGTGGATATACATAAAAGAGGGCAGTCTACTGACAGTTGGGAAAAAAACGATGCCTTCCCGGACAAACTCCTTTACGGCAATATATATGAGGCAACAATAATTAATAATTCCGGCATTACGGTAAACGATTGGGAGATAAGAATAAACATAAAAGAAGACTGTTATATCAACAATGCGTGGAACGGAACTATGGAAATTCATCAGTATGTCGAAGAAGATGAATGTGTGCAGGAAATAGATCTTAGGGATTATAAGGAAGATGAGCTGACTGTTGATTATGTTATCGCGGGAGCGGATTTATTGATACCCTTAAATAAGGGAGATTATATTATCTACCATCCCAACGATTCAAAATCCTATGCAGAGATGCCGATAAACTCAACAAGCGAATACTCCGGGGAAATCAGCATAGGTATTATAATGTACGGTTTTGTTGATGGCAATGATTTATCTGATTATGAGATGAGTTATCATTTCCATAAATCGTATTTCTCAGGGATAGAGGGTAAAATATTTTTGATACTTTTCCCATGCTGGCTTATCGGTATGCTGATTTTTATTATAGTATCCGGTGTGGTAATTAAATTCGAGAACAGATTCTTTGTACAGGGAGCCATGGTGAAAGAGTCTCTGCTTTTATGTGCAAAAGTAGCTGATTCAAAAGATTTTTATTCAAAGGGCCACTCTAAAAGGGTGGCGGAGTATTCCCGTATGATTGCCGAACAGATGGGGATGGATAAAAGCGACTGTGAGAATGTATACAACATAGCTCTTCTTCATAACATAGGAAACAATCTGGTTCCGGAAAGAATTTTTAAAAAGCCCATGAAGCTCTCAAATGAGGAGTATGAGATGATAAAAACACATACTACAAAGGGAGCTGAACTTCTGGAAAATATTAAATCCATTCCGCATGCTGCGGAGGGCGCATTATATCATCATGAAAGATATGACGGCACAGGATATCCCACAGGGAAAAAAGGGGATGAGATTCCGCTTATCGGCCGTATTATTTGCGTAGCGGATGCATATGAAGCCATGAGCCACGACCGCGCATACAGAAGAAGAATGAGTATGGATCAGATTAAAGATGAACTTGTTAAAAACAAGGGCACTCAGTTTGATCCGATCATAGTTGGGGAATTTTTGCAGATAATAGATGACATAGAAGAAGACTATTAAATCGGTGGATAATATGAGTAAAAAAAGAAACGGTATATATGTTATTGTGGTATGTGTGGCGCTTAATCTTGCCGGCCGAGCTCTGGCAGAGTATGTTTCGCTGCCATGTTTTATGAATCTGATAGGCACAATAGCAGTCGGATATTTTATAGGACCTTTTTCGGCAATAATGACGGCAGTTGTCAGCTGTGGCATTTCTTCCTTATTCAGCCATATGGATTTGTATTATATTATTGCGGATGTGATAGTAGGACTTTCAGCAGGTGTTATCGCTCAAAAAGGAAGCCGTTTTCTGGAAAAATTCACTTCTGCCATAACGCTTGTGACTTTTTTTTCAATAGTTAGGGGAGTGACGGTTTTCGGGTCAAATATTTTCTTTTTTGGGGGAGCTACTCCGTTTGAACTCCCCAATGCAGTAATAGATTATCTTGTAAATATGAATGTTGCTCCTGCAGCGGCATATTTTACGGCAGCTATGTACATCAGTTTTGCGGACAGTTTTACGCCTGTTATATTGGTGTATCTTTTTTTCAGAGTAAAAAAATTCATTTATAAAAAACATAAATCCAGAATGCTTAAAAGGGCATTGGGAGGAAAGATAACCCTTGGAGTGATTGCATTTGGACTAGTTCTTACCTCGGTAAAGACATTCCCGGCCTACGCATATTCCCAGATTAATTTTGTGCAAAGACTTTATAACAGCGATGACGGACTTGTAGGAGGGTGCTTAAATGATATAGTACAGACAGAAGACGGTACTATGTGGGTAGGTACATATGGCGGACTTTACAGGTTTAACGGTTCTCAGTTTGAACTTATTACGGATATAGACAGTGTCCGTTCGGTACACTCGCTTTATGTGGATGATGAGGACAGGCTTTGGATAGGTACAAATGATGCCGGAGTAACCGTTGCCAGAATAGATACCTCATACAGCGTAATGGATACCGAGTCAGGACTGCCATCAGATACAGTAAAAGATATAGTGCAGGACTCGGAAGGAATATATTATTTTGCCACATCGGGCGGACTGGTTATGGCGGACTATGAAGATGACAGTATTGTTATAAAGAAAGTATATGCCGAGCTCGGAAATGTAATCAACCTTGATTCCGACAGTAAAGGCCGGGTGGTGGCATTAAACCTTGCAGGAGAAATATGGGTACTTGATGGTGGAGAGATTCTCTCACAGACGGATTGCGGCAATGAATATCCGACCTGCGTAGACTATGATAATAAAGGAAATCTGTATATAGGCTGTTCTTCGGGAATGATATATAAATATAAAACAACAGACAGCGGTTATAAGCGTACAAAAAAGGCTTATGCTACCGAATTCAGTCAGATTAACGATATTTTCTTTAATTCATCGGGATATATATTCCTGGCATCAGATACCGGAATAGGATATATAGACCTTAATGACAATGTTAATACCATTATCAGCCCTGAGTTTGATAACTCAATAGATGTAATTTATAAGGATTATCAGGCAAACATCTGGTTCACCTCGTCCAGATGCGGTCTATTGGCTCTCAGCAATTCAAGCTTTTCGGATTTGTTCAGTTTATGCAATGCTGCGCCGGATGTATCGAACGGTGTTGTCAGATGGAACAATCTGCTATATGTGGGTACGGATTCCGGACTTGTGATAATGGACGATGATAATGGCAAAAGTCTGTCAAATTCTCTTACAGAGTATCTTGCAGGTACGAGGGTAAGATGTGTTTTTAAAACCGAAGATGACACACTGCTGATCTCAACATTCGGAAAGGGAGTAATAGAGGTCTTTAAGGACGGAAGTTTTTCTCCTTACCCTTCGCCTAAGGATAACAGCTGTGACCGGGTGAGATTTGCCATAGGTATCTCCGAAGGTGAGGTTGTAATATCCGGAGAAGACGGGCTGGTATTTGTAAAGGACCATGAAGTAATAAAAAGACTGCGACCGGGTAAGGAACTCTCAAATGCAACTGTATTAAATGCAATGGAGGCTTCACAGGGAACAATATATGCCGGCACAGACGGAGACGGTATAGCGATAATAAAAGACATGCAGCTTGAAAGATATATTACCAAAGAAGATGGACTGCCATCGGGAGTCATACTTAGAATAGTAAAGGATACGAAAGGAGACGGATACTTTATTCTGACCGGCAGCGGCCTTTGTTACATGGATGGGGACAATACCATCAGTGAAATAGATGTCCCGTATTATAACAACTATGACCTATGGATATCCGATGAGGGAGAGGTATTTATTATCGGCGGAGCCGGTATTTATATTATTAATTATAATATTCTTATGTCAGGAGACGGTCTGCAGAACTATGTTCTTTTAAACGAGAAAACCGGCTTGCCTGGAAGTATTACCAGCAATGCATGGAATTATATTTCGGCAGAAAATATTCTCTATCTGTGCGGTACCAGCGGAGTATACGCCCTTAATCTGGAAAACTATGATATGTATGTGGATTCATATAAAACAAAGATTACACATATAAAGACTGACGGAATGGGTTGGGATGTCACAGACATGAGTCCTCTTTATATAGATAAAGGCGTAGACAAGGTGGAACTTACCATTGAAATCAACAATTTTACCACTGCAGTGCCTTATATAAGATATTACATGTCCGGAGTGGATACGGAAAAAACCACAATACAATCCGACAAAATTGAAAGCATTGTGTATTATAATCTTCCTTATGGGGAGCACGATTTTCATATTGAGGTGGTAAGCGAAGACGGAAGCGTTTTATCTGATCGTATCTACACGGTCATAAAAGAAAAGGAAGTATACGAGACTGTCGGTTTTCGCGTATATTTCTTCCTTTTAATGGCGCTGTTTTTTGCTACAATCATTATTTCGATGGTTCAGGGAAGTGTACTATCTCTTACCAAAAAGCAGAAAAACTCTCATCAGAGGCTGATTTCAAGGCTTGAAAGGGAAAAGGCCGAAGCTCTCGAAAGAGCGCTTCATTCGGAAGAGGAAGCAAATAAGACAAAATCCGCCTTTCTTGCTAATATGACACATGAAATCCGCACTCCCATAAATGCCATTATAGGTATGGATACTATGATAATGAGGGAGACAAAAGAGCCTGAAATTAAAAATTATGCGATAGATATACATAATGCAAGCAAGACACTCCTGTCGCTCATTAATGATATTCTTGATTTTTCAAAAATAGAATCAGGAAACCTAGAGCTTGTTCCGGGAGAATACGATTTATCGCTTCTTATTTCCAACCTGATAAATATGGTCAAACCCAAGCTCGGCAGTAAAAACATAGAATTTAAGGTAAATGTAAATCCGGATATACCACGCAGACTATACGGAGATGAACTCAGAATAAGTCAGGCTGTTTTAAACATTTTAAACAATGCGGTTAAATATACGGAAGAGGGCAGTGTAACCTTCAGTGTGGATTATGAAGCACTTGAAACAGAAGAAATCCTGCTCATTATAAGTGTAACCGATACGGGAATAGGCATTAAAGAAGAAGATATAGAAAAGCTTTTCTCGCCCTATAAGCGTATAGATGAACAGCGCAACAGAGGGATTGAAGGCACCGGACTTGGAATGAGCATTACCAAAAACCTTCTTGATATGATGGGCTCACAGCTTGAAGTAAGAAGCGTTTACGGCGAAGGCTCAACCTTTTCTTTTGCCATAGTACAATCCGTAAAATCTCCTGAAAAGATGGGAGATTTCACTGGAAATGCCATGGCAAGGGAGGCAGGAACAATAAAAGCCGAAGCATATCACGCCCCGGGCGCAAGCGTGCTGGTGGTTGATGATGTAGAGATGAACCTGACTGTTATTAAAAATCTTCTTAAAAGGATACAGGTGGATACGGATATTACCACGAGCGGCCGTGAAGCTGTAAAAATGGCCAAGGTAAAGCCTTATGACATCATTCTGCTTGATTCAATGATGCCGGAAATGAGTGGAGAGGAAACAATGAAGGAGATAAGGGATACCTGTGAACTCAATGCTCAAACACCTGTAATTGTACTTACTGCTCATACCACAGGTGGAGCAAGAGAGGAGTATTTAAGGCTCGGATATACCAACTATCTCGCCAAACCGATAGACGGTGCGAAACTGGAGGCTATGCTTCAGAGTTATCTGCCTGACGAAAAAATCATCCTTACCTGTGAAGCGGTTGAGGACGGAGGAGATAATGTGCAAGATGTTCCGGTGGAGAGAGATTCTGTTTTACCCCCAACTGCCGAATCAGGCGTTGGAGAAGATGTATATAAGGTCATCGAACAATTTAACAGGCTGATGGAGTAATTTAAATAACTCTTATTCTAAAACAGTGTTATCATCTTTGCCAAGTTATGATAAAATACAGTTTAGCGAAACTTGTATTACAGATGGAGAAAAATAATGGGAAAAGTACTTGCAACCTGTATAAGTACCGAAAAAGGTACACAAAAGAAAAATGTACACACTGTAAAATTAATAGAAGACTGGGGCATTGAAAATGATGCACACGCCGGCAAATGGCACAGACAGGTAAGCCTTTTGTCAAACGACAGAATCGAAGAATTCAAGGCAAGAGGCGCAAAGGTTGAACAGGGAGCCTTTGGTGAAAATCTCATTGTGGAAGGAATTGATTTTAAATCACTTCCTATAGGGACGCGTTTTAAGTGTAATGATGTAATTTTAGAGCTGACGCAGATAGGAAAAGAATGTCATTCCGGATGTGAAATATACAAGATTATGGGCGACTGCATTATGCCAAGAGAAGGCGTTTTTTCAAAGGTTATATGCGGTGGCGTTATCTCAGAGGGAGACGAACTTGAAATAATATAAACAAACAGCTTCGCTTATGTATGCATTGCATAAAGCGAAGCTGTTTGTTTATAAATCCACACCAAGGACTTTTTTTACTTCATTTACCAAAGCCATATCCGGGTCATATTCATCCTTGACATATTCAAGCATCTCAAGTGCGATGTCCGTATCGCAGCTAAAGAAAAACTCCCCGTTTTCCTTCTGATAATGAGTCTTGGGGAAGTGTTCCATTTTAAAGGAGTTTAGCTTTTCCGTCACTCCTTCTTCCACCTTTAATATAAAATGTTCCCCGTAGCAGTTTTCAACTGTTCTGATAAATCTGATTTTTGGTTTCATAACATACCCCTTTCTCCCTGAAAGTTTTTTTAATTGTAACACAATCTGACAAAGAATGCGAGAGTCTCCTAACTATAATGATTGTACCAATCGTACCGATTTTACTGAAATTTTTCCAAATCCTCTGCTTCAATTGTACATAAAATCTCCTTTGACGGATTTATTATATTTACTATCCTTGTCGCCTGATTCGATATTGCTTTTTCCATAAAATTTCTTATATCACGGGCGTTTGCAAAATTTTCCGGTTTATTTTCCACTCTTTCGGCAATCAACTTACGGGCTTTTAATTCGGCAGGTTGAGAGAGAGTATAATCCCGGCTTTTTAGATTATTTGTAAAGATATCAAACAGCTCATCTTCATTGTAATCTTCAAAAAGTATAAAATTGCAAAAGCGTGAGCGCAGTCCCGGATTGGAATCCAGAAATTCTTCCATAAGCCTTGTATATCCGGCCACTATAACCACAAGATCGTCCCGGTGATCTTCCATAGCCTTTAGCAGAGTGTCTACAGCCTCCTGACCAAAATCGCCTTCGCCCTTACCTGCTGTTAGGGTATAGGCTTCGTCTATAAAAAGAATA
>CAJOOU010000221.1 GCA_905236735.1 uncultured Eubacterium sp.
CTATATTTCGAGCCTTACCTTGTTTCCCGTTTTCGGAACATTCTACCACTAAAATGGCATCAGGGTATAGGGCTTCATATTCTTTTAAAATACTTAAAGTATCATCAGTTGATGCATCGTCAACAAAAATAAGCTCCAGGAGAGCAAGAGGATAGGTTTGGTGAATTAAACTGTCAATGCACTCTCTGAGGTATTTGCTACTGTTGTAGCACGGAATAATAATTGATATTTTATCGGTGTAATTAAAAATAGCTTCGGATGAAACTAAAAATTTGGTTTTGTCCGGAGAACTTGCTATCTCGCATAATTTGGCTTCAAAATCCTTCATAGCTACATCATAACAGTATCCTTCGACTGAACTTTTACAGTCGGAGGTTTGGGGCATAGGAAGAGTACCGGATGATATATTTACCAGTATTTCACTAAGCATGTCAGGCGAATTAAAATCATATAAAAATCCGTTATATCCCGGTTTTATAAGTTCCTTTGCTGCATCAAACGGGGTTGAAATGATGCATTTTCCGTAAGAGAGAGCCTCAACCATTACAAGCGGAAATCCTTCATAGTCGGAAGCAAATACGACAGCGTCTGCGACCTTAGCATAATCCCATGGAGATGATTGCCAGCCAAGATAGAATATGGAATCTTTTGCATCACATTCTTTAGTAAGTTTTTTGAGAAAATCAAAGTAGCTTTGCTCTTCGGCAGCCCCTACTATATAAAGGTTCCAGTGCTCCCGGACAAGCGCAGAAAATGCGCGGATAAGGACATCAGGTCTTTTCTGCTCTGTAAGTCTGCCTATAAAAAACAACTTTTTTTTCGACATATCACCGGGAAGATTGGGGCAAACCGGGGCAGTGGTCGCAGGTATAAAAGTGTTGTTTACCCTGTAGACAGCGGCGCTGGGGATTGGGGAAAGGGTATCATATATTGATCTGCTTATGGCAAAATGTGCATCAGCATATATGAGAGCCTCCAAGCCACCATATCCTGCGGCAATGTATTGGCTTAACGGGTTGTGCAGATAGGATATGACAGGAATATTAACATCATCTAAAAGACCTGCTTTTTTGGCAACATAGCTCATATAGGGCCAATTGGTTGCAAGTATTACATCAGGAAATGAGTTTTTTACAATAAAATCATGATATGATTGCATCATATCGTCGAGATTATAAGTACCCAAACCCTCGGAAAGAGCAAAAAATGGAATATCAGGGTTAACCCAGGGCTGGTGTTCCCATACGAGCTGCACGACTCTTACATAGTGGCCGCGCTTTTGCAGGTAATCCGCAACAATATTTATCATGTTTTCAACTCCGCCTTTGCGAGCGGTGGCAATTAGTATATCAACTTTCATATATACGGACTCCTTATGAGTTGCTAAATTAGTTTATTTCTATTATTTTTCGTGCAATATCGGAGACTTTGGTTTCTGCCATATATTGTTTGTCTTCGCCTGTGGGAGAAGCTGATTTTACAATACTTCTTACGCGGCAAAGATGCTCTATAAGAGAGCCAAGGTCGTGCGAAACACCGTAGAATCCTTCGATACCGGCAGCGTATTCCTGCTCAAGGATATAAAGAATAATTTCTATATCCGGAATCTCATTTTTTATATCTGAAAGTGGAAGCCTGATATCGGGACGGAGTTTCTGATATTCGTAAAAGAGCTCCCTGGCTTTGGTAAAAAGCCCTGTTTTTACCAGCTGCGAAATAGCAAGCTTAAACTCTGAGGTTTCGGATTTTTCCTGAGTAATACCAATTGTACCTTCGCTTATTTTTAATCCGCGAGCCTTTATAAACACAAAAAGCAGGACTTCCGATATGAAACCGTAAATCCGCTTGTGATAGTCATCAAGGCCGCTTAAATCAAGAACACCTTCAAGAGCAAAACATATATCAAAGAGCCATGAACAGTACATATCAAAGATGTTTTTTCTCATAATGCATAAATTTGAGTAATAAGACTTGTTTTGGGAAAGAACCCACTTAAAGGCATCATAGTCAGCCGGATAAAGGCTTTTGATCACATCACCGGTATTTTGCATTATGGCATCCCCGTGAACCTCGGCAAAGCCTTCGCGTACTGTTTTTTCAGAGATGATGGCGTTTGATGTAATAACATCTGCATCTGTAAGGATATTTTCTATATCTGTGGGAGCAAGCAAGGTGCCTGCGTCCTTTAAGAAAAATCTCCTGTAATGGCAGATGCCGACAATATCTATATCTTTAAGGTTTTTCCATAGCCAGTAGTAACCTGTCAGTTCTCC
>CAJOOU010000222.1 GCA_905236735.1 uncultured Eubacterium sp.
GGAGGACCTGAAGCGGACATGGGTCAGGCGCACCGGATGCCGAGGTCTCAGATACTGATGAGACAAGATCAGATGAGGAAACAACTGACGATACATCAGACAGAAGTTTTGCAAATGAAGATGTAGCTGCTAACTCAGCAGGAGATACCATGGATGTCGGTACTCCGGATGAAGGTACAACACAGGCTGCAGGTTCAAGTACAGACTCATCAAACTACTCTACATATGAAGAAATGGTAGAGGCTTATGAAGCTGATATTGCAGAAATTGAAGCAGGAGATGAGTACGGAAATAACATGGTTTCTCTGTATAATCCGCTTAACTATATCGGTGATGAGGATACAACAGATGCAATATGGGTAAGAATACTTATGGGTGCCTCAGAAGGTGATATGTCAATGTTTTCTTCACTTAATCTTCAGATAGCACTTCTTAATGCCGGCGTTGATGCCAATATTGAGTGGCAGTGGGATGGAGGACATGTGCCTTCTGAAATTCTCGGAGAAAGTCTTGCACTTTATGTAGATGAGATGTACGGTGAGTATGTTGAAGGTGCTGCTAATGTGACAAAGGTTGCAGCAGAGACTCAGACTGAAAACGGTGATTCAGAGGAAACTTCGGGAACAGACCTTTCAAGCTCTCGCTTTCCTCGCTACTTCGTGGTAGAATAAAAACAGACTAAATAAGTCCGGCTGTTTTGCGGGCGTTAAACAGGCAATGAAGGGAAAAGTAATGATATACGAAAAGACATTTTTAGATGATGATAATAAAGAAGTGTTTATGGAGGCATATGTGCCAAATCACTCAGAAGAAATGCTTAAAGGGATGCAAAGACCGGCGGTGCTTATATGTCCGGGAGGAGCTTACAGCGTTATAGCCGAAACGGAGGGCGAGCCCGTTGCTCTTAAGTTTATGAGTATGGGGTATAATGCCTTTGTTCTTCATTATTCCGTAAATACTGTCTTCCCCAAGCCGATGGAGGATATAAAGTCGGCCTTTGATGAGATAATTAAAAATGCCGACAGATGGCATACGGATAAGGGAAAAATAATACTTTGCGGATTTTCGGCTGGAGCGCATAATGCATGTATGTACAGTGTGTACTGGAAAAAATATAATATGCCGAAGCCGTTCGCTCTTATTTTAGGTTATCCTTTGGCCGATTTTGAGGAGAGGTTTGAAGACCGGACAGACAGGACATGCGAAAAGGCACTGCTTGGCACAGAGACGCCGGATGCAGCAGCACTTGAGGAGGTATCTGCTATAAGTAACGCTAATGCCGATATGCCGCCTGTTTTTATATGGACAACAGCCATGGATGAAATGGTACCGTGTAGCAATTCTTTAAAACTTGCTCTTAAGCTTTCCGAAAACAGGGTGCCTTTCGAACTCCACATCTTTGAAAGGGGGTATCATGCCCTGAGCTGTGCGGATGAAAGCAGCGCAGTCGTAAACGGACAGGTTAAACCGGAGATAAGTATGTGGACAGAGCTTTGCCATACATGGCTTAAAAGAAATGCAGGTATTAAGTTTGAGCCGCACATATAATTAAGAGGTGAAGCGGACTGCGAATGCTTTGCTTATATGGAGGGACATATGAAGGGCAGAAGGTTTTCGATTGCCGCAAGTATGAGCAGGATAATTATTTTCCTTACTGCGGCCATTGTTATATTACTTAATATGGTTGGGGGATTTATGGGCAGGCAGCTTATAGCTGCCGCTCAGAATCAGGTCGCATCGTCCATAGAAGTGGCCGGCAGAAACTTTGATAAACAGATAGGTTATATGGACGAAATTCTTGGTAACACCGTGACTGATGATGTAAGTTTCAAAATACTCGGCAATGCTTACGATGCGAACGATATTTATATTTATGGACGAGAGGTTAACATAAATATAGAAGATGCGCTTATCGGGAGCGATTTAAAGTATTATTCTTTTGTTTTCCATTCCAAAATTGATTATATACATTTCTCCGGAAACACTCATTTAACGGATGAAAGGGCTGCGGGGCTTTATGCCTTCGTTGAGAATGCTACGGACAAAACGGCTTATATAGATGATGGCAGCTGGGGAGTGTTTGCCGCCGGAAGCTACAGCTACCTGATAAAGATTGTAAAGTATAAAAATGCGTATGCAGGAATAATAATTGTCCCTGATTACTGGGAGTATTTCGAGAAGAATCTGGGATATGACGGGGCAGATTTTTATCTGTTATCAGGTGATACGGTTGTTGCAGACAATACAGGAGGCATATACGGCAGCGGAAAGTATGTGGAAAGTGTATATTCATTTGAAAACGCTCCGCTTGAAATACAGTGCCGTTTGCCCAGGGAGTCTGCTCTTGGTAAGGCTGCGATGGTAAGCAGATATGTGTTCTATTTTTCTTTGATACTGTGCCTGTTCATTCCCTTTTTAATCAGGCTGACAAGAAGACATCTTCTGGCTCCGCTTAAAATGATGGAGGACAAGATATCCAATATCAAATACGGCACGGAGGTTATCCCTCTTGAAGAAGTGCCGGCTAAAGAGGCGGCAGATGTATTTATGGCTTTTGATTCTTTAATGGATGAGATTAACGAACTTAAAATAAGGGCCTATGAGGAAAAGATAGCCATGCAAAGCTACAAGCTTCAATATCTTATGCTGCAGCTGAAACCGCATTTTTACCTGAATTTTTTAAAGGCTGTCTATGCTCTTGCTGAAGGCGGAAAGTATAAGGAAATCCAGACCATGACAAAGGCAATGAGCGAGCATTTCAGATACCTTGTTTATAATGATTCCTCCATAGTAACATTAAGGGAGGAGGTAGGCCACGCTCAGAACTATGTAAAAATCCAGCAGATGGGGCATATGTTTGAAATAGATGTAAACTACAGGGTTGATTCGGATGTGCTGGGGGAAAAGGTGCCTACCTTATCGGTACAGACCTTTGTTGAAAATTCAATAAAATATGCAAAACCCAAAGGAAATACACTAAAGATTAACATCAGAGCAGGCAGATTAAAAGATGAAGACAAGGAGTATCTGGATATTATCATATCCGACAACGGTATCGGTTATGATGAAAAAATTATAGAAGATGCTGCAGAGGGAAGATTTGAGAAGGATACTGATTCGCATCTTGGACTTAGCAATTTATATAACAGATTAAAGCTTCTTTACGAAGACGATTTTTATATGATACTTGGAAAAACAAAGGATGGGGGTGCGCTTTCCGAACTTCTCATTCCGTTAGCGAGGTAATATATGAAGGTACTTATAACTGACGATCAGGTGCCGGTAGTAGAAGGCATACTAAAGGCAATAAACTGGGAAAAAATAGGTGTTGATAAGGCAGTGGGAGCCTATTCAATGAAGGATGCAATGGAAAAGTTTGAAAAAGAGAGTTTTGATGTGGCGGTATGCGATATACAGATGCCATTTGGAAACGGTATTGAACTTGCGGAATGGATAAAGGATAAAAACTCTCAGACGGAGATAATATTTCTGACTTCTCATGCTGAATTTGAATATGCCCAAAAGGCTATAAAACTTTCATGCTTTGATTACCTTGTTCAGCCGGTTGAGTACAGGGAACTTGAAAAATGTATTTTTAAGGCCTTAGAAAGAGTAAATGAGGGAAGGATGGCTAAAACCCTGATTGAGTCGGGAGAACACTGGAACAAAAACAAAAGCGAGATGGAGGAAATATTCTGGAGAGAGAGTCTTATCAGTTCGCCTGATAAGGATAAGATGATACAACACGCTTTAAACACCGGTATTGACCTTAAATTGGGCTCTTTATATCTGCCGGTTCTTCTGGTCTGTCAAAAGGACAGAGGGTCTGCGGCAAGTTTTGAAAGCGGACTTTCGGTAAGGGCTATGTTTGATGAAACTCTCAAATACATAACACTTAATGCAGAATATATAGTGGTAGAGGCGGAAAGTAATATGCTTTTTGTGGCTATCGAGATGTCAAACTCTTTGGAATATGAGAGGCTTTCAAGCCAGATGAAGCTGTTTGTAAATATTAACAGGAGCCAGCTGGGCAGGGATTTTGAATGCTATATAGGGGAAAAAATGTCCATTACGGACATGCATTCTCATTACAAAAGACTGCTTGAAATGAAAGAGGATAATGTTATGCGTCTTACCGATGTTTTTATGGCGGAAAACAGAGGAAAGGGTGCTGAACTTGACGAGGTCAATTATGGTGAAAAGTGGACGGGGTACTTTGTAAGGGGGCAGTATGATAAGGTAAAAACAGAAACGGAAAATATTATAAAGAAACTCAGATTTGAAAAGAAACTGGGAAGCAGACATCTTTTTGCGATATTCCAGAAAATAATGATGAGTTTTTATGCGGCTGCGGAAATAGGCAAATATGACATAGATGAGATACTTAAGGATGAGAAGTATGATTTTTATTATAAAAAAGCCATGAATCCTAAGGATGAAGAAGATGTATATGAGTATCTGGATTACATAGCCGAGCTCAATATAGAATCGTCCGGTGAAGAGGAAAGCGGTGATATAGTAAAGGATATATGCTCCTATATAGATGAAAATCTTGGAAATGAACTGACAAGAGATGAGATAGCCGGAAGATTTTTCCTCAGCAAAGATTATATATCCCA
>CAJOOU010000223.1 GCA_905236735.1 uncultured Eubacterium sp.
CCGGGGCCGCCTTCCATACCGCCCTCTGTAGATGAGCTCTTGGCGTATCTGCCTTCGATAAACGCTGCCGCCTTATCCTCTGTAGTCATAGCGGCTACTTCCTCATCTGATAAGGCATTTCCGTCTATTGTTACCGTTGTAGAATATGTTCCGTCCGAGCAGGCATAAACTCCTACTGCGCCTGCTTCTATTTCATAATCATAATAATCCGAATTATCGCCTGTGGTTGCAAACATTGTCGCATGAGCTCCGCCGCTTGAGCCACCGGTTGATACAAAGTACTCTGTACTTCCCGGAAGATTACCAAGAAGAATATTGTATTTAACATATCTGGCTGCATTCTTCTGATCTACGAGACATGACGGTGCATCACCTGTGTAGTATGTATTGCCGTCTTCATCTTCGGCTGTATCCTGTTTACCACGGTTTCCACACGATACATTAATGTATCCTTCCGAAGCATAGGTAGTTGCTGCAAGTGTATTGGTCGATGAGCTGTATCCTGCAGCACCGGTATTTAAAATAACCGGAGCAGTAGCAGCTGTATATACCTGACCGTTTGTGCTTGTAACCTCAGCATCATAATCTATTACAAGACTTCCGTTTACCGCATCTGAGTAAGAATCCGATGTAACATCAGCCTCACCGTCTCCATCCTCATCAATACCGGTAACATATGCTCCCGGTACACAAACAGATACACCCTGCTCATCTTCAATTTCAGGATAAGCAACCGCAGATACTATAGATAAAACCCATGCATCAGCATCTGCATCATAGCTCCATTCCTGTTCTTCATTATTGGCAAGGTTAAGAGTCTCCTCAATATATTCTTTGTCACTTACCACTTCTGCCGATGTATCTTCCGATGTGTCTCCGCTTTCTGTCTGAGCGGCAGTTCCACACACACAAAGGCCCAAAGTCATTGCCGCTGTAAGAAGCAGCGAAACTGCTTTTTTCTTCATTTTTTCCTCCTGTTTTTTGCTGTATTTTACTTATGTGACCAATTTACCTTTTGAACCTTGAAGTTATATTGAAAAAAAACTGATTCACAGTTAATTCACATTTTCAATGATTTTTCAATGTAAATACTGTAAAATATATTTATGAGGCTATGAAAACGAGGCCGAATATAACAATGTCGAGGTATATATTTCCTTTACCAGAAAGAAGATGAAATTTATAGGCTCAAAGACAGAAATCAAAGCCGTCAGAGGACTTGGTTATGAGCTGAGGGAGGGCATATAAAATGTTTTCAGATTCCAAAAGAAGATTTACCGCAATAATAATGTTCATCTTTGTCTTCATCCTGTGTTTTACCCTCGCCATCATATATTTTTCCACCTACTCCAGAATTATTAAAGAAGACAAGGATATGCTCTCCAACTTTGCCTACTATTATGAACAAAACGGTCTGCCGGAAAGTTCCTCCGCCAAAAATGATAATGCCGGCTTTGCAAATGACAAGGAGCTAACGGGCGGCTTCCAGACATCTACATTTTATGCCGTTGTATACGACAAATCCGGCAATGTAACTGAATCTCTGAATGACAGACCCATGCAGTATCCCGATGATGAGCTAAAAGACAGGGCCTATGATTTCCTTCTAAGCGGTAAAGAGTTTGCCCTGTCCGATACCATTGCCTTCTATGTCACATATAGTGAGGACTACACCCTTGTCACTATGATGGATGTAACGGCTGTTTCCGCTGCCATATCCTCTCTTTTCAGATATATGATATTTTTCGGCATTGTCGCCATCATCATCCTTTTTGTCGCCTCAACCCTCCTATACGGTTGGGTAATAAAGCCGCTTGAAAAGGGATATTCCATGCAAAAGCAGTTTATTTCCGATGCCGGCCACGAACTCAAAACTCCGATTTCCACAATAAACGCAAATGCGGAAATCCTAAAAAGAGATATGGGAGAAAACAACTGGCTGGACAATATTATTTTTGAAAACAACAGAATGTCTGTAATTGTGCACCAGCTCCTTGACCTTACCAGACTTGAAAGCTTAAGACCGGTAATGCAGAAAACAGACCTAAGCCGCCTGGTTTTAGCATGCGTGCTTCCATTTGAAGCCGCTGCATTCGAAAAGAATATAAATCTTAACTATACCGTCAAAAAAGATATATTTTTTAACGCCGATGCATCGTACATGGAAAAACTGGTAAGCGTGCTTGTGGACAACGCCATAAGTCACTCTCCTGCCGGCAGCGCCATAGAAATAGAATTAGAGGAAAAACAGGGCAAAATATATTTTTCAACTTCGAACGCCTCCGAAGAGATTGATTCAGATGAGCTAATCAATATATTTGAAAGATTTTACCGCAGCGATAAATCCCGCTCATTTGCATCCCACTACGGACTCGGGCTTTCCATTGCCAAATCCATAGCAGTCTCTCACGGTGGGGATATCTCAGCCTCATATCAGAACGGCAGGATTACCTTCACCGTTACCCTGTAAAAGCTTCATTCCGAGAAGTTTTTTGCATGCATACGGTTGCACTGCCAACTGCAGCCTCATACATTATCTCTTTATATAAGCTTTTCTAATGTCTCATCAGAAATTTCAGACAATGCTACAGCATCCTCCTTGGACATACCACGAGCCAAGCAATTTTTATATACTGTGATCGTCTTCTCTTCAATACCTTCTGCCTTTCCTTCTGCTTTAGCAATATTTTCATATTTTTCCATTATCTCACACATAGCCTTTCGACCTCCTTCTGTGCTTTTTATC
>CAJOOU010000224.1 GCA_905236735.1 uncultured Eubacterium sp.
ACATATCCGACAAGATTTCCGGATTTAATCTTATACCATCCGTCCTCGTAGTCCTTTACAATTGCTGCGTTATCCTTATATAAGTATCCGACTATTTTCGAATCAGTCGACGCCTCTTCTCTGACATAAACAAAGTCATCCACATCTGCTACGCCGACATGGTCATAATTGTCGGTATTACCGACAACTCCCGAGTAGGCATCCGTCTCTTCTTCAGTATCTGCTTCGGTATCGGTATCCGCATCCGCAAGTGCAACAGCTATTGCATTTGAAACACCGGCAGTAGCCGTCTCCGAAAATGTAAACGAAACTGCTGTGGCCGTATCATCAGCGTAAACCGCATCAGTGTTAAACGCCGCAAGAGAAAATACCATTGCAGCCGTAAGTATCACTGCAGATACTCTTGAAACTTTTCTGTACATATCAAACCTCTTAATTATTTCGTAATTTTTAATCAAATATTACAACTTTATTACAAACGGTATAATAGCACAAGGTTTTTTCCTTGTCAAGAAACACACAGATTGTTCACTAAAGCATCACATTTTTGATGGCACTAAGCAGCTCATCATATTCCTCAAATGCAGGAATATCCGGATTATCATTCTTAATAGCCTCTGTGGTTTTGAATAAAAATCCCGCTTGTGACTGCTTTATCATCGCAAGGTCATTAAAACTGTCTCCGCTGGCAATGGTATCATATCCTATTGACTGCAGAGCCTTTACCGCATGGTATTTCTGATTCTCCTGTCTCATCTTAAACCCTGTAATCTCTCCGCCTGTCGCAACCTCTAAAGTATTGCAGAATATTGTCGGCCATCCAAGATTTTTCATGAGTGGTGTTGCAAACTGTGTAAATGTATCACTTAAGATAATCACCTGCGAAAATGTTCTGAGTTCGTCAAGAAACTCCTTTGCTCCCGGCATCGGATCTATCTTTGCTATTGTATCCTGAATCTCCTTGAGTCCAAGCTTATGCTCCCTCAAAATATCAAGGCGGTAATTCATCAGTTTGTTATAGTCCGGCTCGTCTCTTGTAGTCTTCTTAAGTTCCGGAATCCCCGACTCCCTGGCAAAAGCTATCCAAATCTCCGGCACCAGTACTCCTTCCATATCAAGGCATGTAATATACATAATCTTCCTCCTTAACTTACGAATCCACTCTTCTGTGGTATTCTCTTTTTTGTTCGTACATCCTTCCGTCTGCAAGCATATAGACATTTCTGTGCGAGGGTATTCTGACTTCATGAGAATAGGCATATCCGTAAGAAACACTATATTTAATATCCTTCTCACTATGCAGATTGCGCCAGTTCAGCTCCGTTTTCATATCCTCGATAAGCTGTTTTAATATCTGTTCGTCAATTCTCTCAAAAAATACAACAAACTCATCTCCGCCAAATCTGCCGCATTCTCCGTATTTGCCAAAACGCTCCTTTAAAATCCCGGCAAATTCTATGAGATATTTATCTCCCTCATTATGTCCGAATGTATCATTAATCTTTTTAAGATCATTAACATCTATTGACAGAATGCAAAAATCCGCTTCCGGATGTTCATACACGAAATCACTCATCATTTTCTCACATCTGAAACGATTAGACAAGCCTGTAAGCGAATCTGCATATGCCAGATAGGAAAGATAATCGTATTCCGCCTGCTGCGCATAGGATTCCGTCATATAATAAAGATAGGTCACCAGATAAAGCAAAGCGAAAAAAGCCCCTCCGGCCGCAAGCAGATACTCATTTATAATACCTGCGTGTATCATCCTTTTTATCATCAAAAACTGTATAATGCCGTTAAGCATCAGAAACAGATTAACCCCGAAAAGCGCCACAAGCTGAAGACGGGGCACAAGTTCAAGGCTCTTTATGTGATATACCCGGTAATATATAAGCTTTATGAAAAGATACATCGATATAATATAAAACAGACCATATACCTTATCCAGATACAGTATCCCCAAAAGATGCAGCACTATAACAACCGCAACAACAGACACTATTATTGTCGCGAGGGTAAGCGTAATATATTTTCTGGTCGGCTTTACTATCGTATAAAGCATGGCAAGTGCAATCGGCACAAACAGATACATGCTGACAAACTCTCCGGTATTGGATATCGAAGAGGGCATAAAGATATATGTTATCCCACTGTAATAGAGCATATACAGTCCATAATCAACCATAAGCACCGAAGCCATTATCTGCCCGAGCATAACCCTTGTCGGTGTCCATAAAAGGATGGTAAGAATGGCGAAAACAAAACCGAAAATCACAAGGAAGCACGATACTGCTATGGTAAGAATATTTTTGCGAATTACAGACTTTTCAATATCAATTCTCTCTCCTATCTCCGGGTGCTGAATCGGGCTCGTATACTGTCTGTCTCCACAGGTATAAATCATAATCGTCATCGTCTCTCCGGCAGAGTCTGTGGGCAACAGAACAAAGCTGTCATTGCTTCCGACAGCTTTTCCGTTTAAGAATTCATTTACCGCAAAGTCACTTATCCTCTCTCCGCCCACATAAACCTTATATGCGCAATGCTCAGTCTTCATATGCAATGTAGGAAACGTCATATCTCCTATATCCGGCACAGTTGTTTTTAAAATAAGGAGTCTCCCTCTTACCGGATCTGTGCTCAGCAGCTTTTCTATCTCACCTGACAATATACTTACATTATTATAGGTTTTTCCATTATAAGCCACTGTCCATCCGTCATTAATCTCCGTTACCTTCCTGTCCGGATCCTCTTCAAAAAGCAGGTTAATTATGCCTGCTATAAAACAAATTATCAGGGCGGAGATAACTATCGCAGCTATAACCTTTCGCTTTTTCAAGGTTTCTCCCCCTTTCTTTTTTCATGGTGTCCCTCTTTCATCTCATACATCCTAAGGTCTGCTTTCATATAGACATCATAACTGTATTTGTTTTCAAGTTCGTCACTGTATGCTACGCCGTATGACACCTCAAGCTTTGCAACATCATCCGGCAGATAGCGGTTTTCCTCGTCTATCTGCATAACCATCTCTTTTATAAAGCAGGCAGCCTCATCTCTGCTTACTCCGTCTAATATAACTATAAACTCGTCACCGCCCAGTCTTCCGGTAACAAGCGCCTTCTTCCCAAACACTTCATCTATGATATCGGCCATGGCTTTAAGCTTCACATCCCCCTCTTCGTGTGAATACTCATCATTAATCTTTTTCAGGTTATCCATATCAATTGAGAAAATTGTATAGTTTTCGTATTCTCCGTCATCAAGCTGCTTCATTATCTGCATACATTTTGATCTGTTGGAAAGCCCTGTCAGATTGTCCGTATAAGCCACGCCTTCCATCTCTTCCCTGATTTTTACGGCATTTATATTGTCAACCGAGCTGAAAATATAACTCAGCAGAGTACATACCACAAACACCACTGCTCCTATCATGGTAAGATAATTATTTCTTGATGCAATTTCAGAGGTCTCGGAAAGATTTACAACAAGGGAATTGGCCGCATCCAAAAGAACCATTACCATAAAAAACAGTATTCCGAGCATCCTCACAAAGCTTCCCGAAAATCCCATAAGCTCGGTATCGTTTTTTCTTCGTCCCCTTATAACGGCTCCCGTATGAAGAATTATAAGAATACTCTCGATAACAATAATAACCTGGAACTCCGTAAGCACCTCATAAAAAAGCTTTGTTCCGGTCATATGAAGCAGTATTGCGACAACAAACATAACGCTGCTGACTATTATCATTATTATATTGGTAATCCTGAATAGCTTTATATTCTTTACCAGCCCCATCATTATGAGATTAAATACAATGCATCCGGAATAAAGGGATATATATTCTATCATCCCACTTACAAGCGGTCTGGATGTGAAAAACAAAAGAACATCACTGTACGAAAGTATATATGCTCCGATTTCAAGTGCGGAAATTCCGCAGCAGAGCAAAAAATAATCTTTCTCGCCGAAGAGTATCATTATAGGCAAAAGCGCTATTACAAAAAAAGCAAATACGCACATAAAAAGTCCGCAGTACATACCACCGCTTCTTTCCGACACAAACGCTGCCACAAGGTCGTTTATATTTCCCACCTGTACCTTATCCGGCACTGCGGCAACTCCGTGGTCGGTTACAAGAGAAATCTCGACCGTATCTCCCGGATGTACATCACAGAGGTTAATCGTGTGGTACATATTGGGGAGGAAATCATTCGCATCATAATACCCGTTTCCCCATTTATATATTACTTCTCCATTTGTGGAAACAGTTACCACTTCGTGGTTGGTCCTGAAAGCCATGGCCGGCATATATATACCTGTTTCGGGCATCACAAAAGAAAGGGTAATACTATCGGTTTTTTTAATGTATCGGGAAATATTTTCGTAATAAAGATTCTCGTAGAAAAATCCGCCGGCTTCAAGGGTCCAGCCCTCTTCAATGCTGACGATATCCACATTATCATCTATGTGATAACTTCTATCCACTTTGTAAGCAATAAGAAACATTACTGCCGCTATGAGCGCAACAATAATAACATTCCTTTTCCTTATTATGGTCATAATTCAAATCCCCCAAACGGACTGAAAGCTTCCCTGTAAACTAATCAGACCTTCTGCATTATAAGATACCATATTTAAAGCCTTATATTCAACCACTACATATTGTGCTATAATAAGGATTAGTAACATATTCACAAGGGAGGTATTTACTATGGAAGAAACAAGGCCTTTTGTGCCATGGCAGCTTTTGGACGATTTTATGACAGCTGCTTTTAACAAACTCGGCGTACCTGAGGACGAAGCCCGCCTTTGTGCCGATGTCCTCTTGGAAAGCGACAGACGCGGCATCGAATCTCACGGCTGCAACCGTTTTAAACCTATATATGTCGACAGGATAAACTCAGGCATTCTAAATCCCGTAACAAAGATAGATGTCTTAAAAGACACTCCTACAACTCTTGTTATTGATGCGAATGACGGCATGGGTATGGTTGCCTCAAAATATGCCATGGATAAAATCATAGAAAAAGCCCAAAAATACGGTATGGGTATGGCAGCAGTTACCAATTCCTCCCACTACGGTATAGCCGGCTACTGGACCTCTTTAGCCGTAAATGAAGGTATGATAGGTATATCCGGCACCAACGCAAGGCCCTCAATCGCGCCTACCTTCGGTGTGGAGAATATGCTCGGAACCAACCCTCTTACCTTTGGAATGCCCACAGACGAAGCCTTTCCGTTTACCATAGACTGCGCCACATCCATAATGCAAAACGGCAAGATAGAATATTATGCCCGCATAGGCAAAAATGTTCCCGAAGGTGTTGTTATCGGACGCGACGGAAAGCCAATGACCGACTCAAAGCAGATACTTAAAGACATCCGTTCCCAAAACGCAGCCCTTGCTCCGTTGGGCGGCATAGGAGAAATACTCGGCGGCTACAAAGGCTACGGCTACGCTGTCGTAGTTGAAATACTTTCCGCAGCTCTCCAGAATGGCATCTTCCTTAAAGACCTTGAAGGTAAGGATGAAAACGGAAACATCCGTCCTTATCACCTTGGTCACTTCTTTATCGTTATAAATCCCGAATTTTTCATGGGACTGGACAACTTTAAAAAGACGGCCGGCGAGATACTAAGGGAGCTCAGAAACTCTGAAAAAGCTCCCGGCTGTGAAAGAATATATACTGCCGGAGAGAAGGAATACGAAGTATGGCTTTCCCGCAAAGACAAAGGAGTACCTGTAACAGAATCGGTACAAAAAGAATTTATACAAGTAAGGGATGCTCTCGGATTAGATGAGTTTAAATTCCCGTTTGAGGAGGCATAATGAAAACAATAGGATTTATCGGCTGCGGCAATATGGGCAGCGCAATGATTGGCGGAATACTGGGTGCCGGGCTTACTACTCCGGATCTTATCTTCGCATCAGCATCAACAGAAACCCGTCTTAACGCAGTTAAAGAAAAATACGGGATAAATACAACCACCAACAACTGGGATGTTGCATCAAAATCCGACATTCTTATTCTTGCAGTAAAACCGAATAAACTCTCCGAGGTTATCCCTGATATAAGCGGTTCAATAAAAAAGAATGCCGTAATTGTATCTATAGCTGCCGGCACAAGCATATTAAAACTCGAGAACCTGTTTTGCCGCGAAATAAAGCTCGTCCGCGCCATGCCAAACACCCCGGCACTAGTCGGTGAAGCAATGTCAGCCCTGTCTGCAAATGACAATGTAACAGATGACGAACTCGCGGAAATAGTATCTGTTTTTGAAAGTTTCGGAAAATGCGAAATTGTGCCCGAATCCCTCATGGATGCGGTCACCGGTGTCAGCGGTTCCTCTCCGGCCTATGTATATATGTTTATAGAAGCTATGGCCGATGCTGCCGTACTTGATGGTATGCCCAGAAGCCAGGCCTATAAATTTGCTGCACAGTCGGTTCTCGGCTCTGCCAAAATGGTACTTGAAAGCGGCAGTCATCCCGGAGCTCTCAAAGACAATGTTTGCTCTCCCGGCGGCACAACCATAGCGGCCGTTGCAGAGCTTGAAAAGTCAGGATTCAGAAGCGCAGTTATAAGCGCCCAGCACGCCTGCGTAAATAAATCAAAATCAATGTAAGATAAAAGGTCGCTTTGGGGCGACCTTTTATTATTTTAAACCGTGTTTTCTTCTGAATGCATTCGGCGATATGCCGTATTGTTCTTTGAATTTGCGATAGAAAAAGCTCGTGTTTTCATAACCCACGGATACTGCCACCTCATAAACAGAAAGCCTTGCATTTCGCAAAAGTTTTTCCGCCTGCTCAAACCTCCTGTCAATCAGAAGGTCTTTAAAAGTCATACCGAAGGTCTTTTTAATCTGCTTTGAGAGCGCAGACTCGGACTGGTTAAGCATAGCCGCAAGTGCTGAGAGCGTCGCATCGGAGTAATGATTCTGTATATAGTCTTCCACTACATCCGCAAGCTCTTTTTGGGGACTTGTAGCCTTATCAGTTTCTATCGAGCTTATATTCCTTGCAAGAGCCAGATACATAGCCGAGATAACAGTAGCCGTCACCTGAGTATCGGGACTGACGCCATCCATTATATTGTCGTCGTTTAAATACGGAAAAGCATCATAAATAACAGCCTCTGCCAGATTAAACACCGCCAGATCGTCCAGATCCTTAAAATGCAGGTAGCTGTTCCACCTCGCATTTTTGCGGAACGAACTCATCAGAAAATCCGCCATCTTATTGTCCGCCCTCATCTTTATCAGCATTTCCTCTAAAAATTCCGGCCTCATAAGAAAATTTATAACTATATCGTCCTCGCCCAGGGCTTCGCTGGAGACATAAGTATCCTGCCCCGGGATAATAAATTCCCCGGGATAGACCGTAATTTTCTCATTGCCTATCATCATTTTCAGACATCCGCTCACCACATAACTGGTCTGTATCATATCATTTTTATGAGGAGCCCACGGTATATATCTCATCATCCTGCCAATGGCAATTTTATCGTGAAACCTCTCATATTTTTCCCGCTTTGTGTGGTTGGCTGCCTCTTTCATCTGCTCCGAGAACATGCGCCTTTCCTCTTCACTTGCCTTTAGGCGCTTTTCCATTTCCGTCTCAGTCTTTAGTATGGCAAGAAGTTTTTCGTCAAAACCTCTCATCTTACTTGGGCGCGTCTTTTAAAAACTCTTCAAGGGTCCTGGTGCCATGCCCCACATTCTTGGGGTCTATTTCAAAAATAGTCGTATTAAACGCTTCAGGCGAAATTCCAAGAATTCTTCCCCCGTTTTCCGCAAAAGATTTTACAATCTCCTTTTTCTGGTCATCTGTCATCTTCGGTGCATACATTGTAATTACCGGCATAATAATACCTCCCTTTATAGATGTCATTTTCCCGGCATGTCCCGAGCAATATGTTACATATCAAATATACCACAATGCAACGAGCCAAGCGCAAGTTTACTTGCATTTGGCGACTGCATAGTGATAATAGCCGCTTGCGGCTATTATACCACAAAACGACGAGGAAAATGCAAATTTATTTTGTATTGACATCCCGGCATTTTAATGCTTATAATACAACTGTAAACTGTATTATATTTGTAACACGGTAGTAAGGAGGGGTTATATGTCTTTTATATTCAAATGCAATGATTGCGGCAGGGGGTTTACCACCAAACAGCTTGAAAAATCAGGTCTTAACAAAATGTTCAAACAGCAGTATATAGCACCTGTCACTTCCACATTATCCGCAGGCGCATACTCACTACACCCGGTTATGGTATGCCCGTACTGCCTGTCCAAAAACACAGGTCACACAACCGAATCCGCAAGGGTAAGTATGCTTATCGGCAAAATAAACGGTTCCTACCCCAAGCCGGACAGGATGCGCTACGAATATCTCCAGCTGCTACAATGTTTTAAGGACTGCTTTGTTAATGCAAATTTAAACACAGGAGAAGTTTTCGGCATGAACGGAGACGGCGAAAGGCTGATCAAAGAGGCTTTAGATGAATCTTCAGACATTCAAACCGTTATAAACAAGCTCAGCAACGAATTTATCCGCCCAATAATAATACATGACAAAGCCAATGATTCATACTTTGTAAAAAAGAAAGAAAAAACAATATTTGCCGCCAGGTTTAACCCTGAGTCCGGAGAATACGATATCTCCGACAACGGCAATGATTTTATCTCATATTCATCAGACCCCGACCGGGTGAAAAAAATAGTGCGGGCCGGCGCAAAAGTAATAGGCGACTACTCATCGTTTATAGAAATATAATAAATCAGGCGGGCACTTTAAGGTGCCCGCCAAATTTTATTTACCGCAGTACTTTGCCGCTTCACATCCGGCAATATAGCCTTCGTTATATGCCATGGTAAGCGATGAGAATATACCTTCAAGGAAATCCACACACACATCACCGTGTCCCATAATACCTCTAGTATTGTCTCCACAGGCATACAGGCCTTCTATTGGTTTACCTCCCTTAAGAACGGATGCATTTTCGTTTATTGTCATTCCGCCTATAGAATTTTCGTGGAACATCTTCATTTTTATAGCATAAAACGGTCCCTCAGAAAGCGGAATACTATCATGCTTAGGTTTCATAAAGTCCGGAAAATCCGGTGGGAATACCCTGGGCTTTTGGGTAGACTCATTATATTCATCTACAAGTTTCATAAAGCCAGCTTTATCTTTAAATCCGCACTTGTCTGCGAGTTCTTCTATGCTGTCTGCCATTATAACAGCTCCGTCTTCAGCTTCTTCGACAAACACCTCTCTCCAGTTTTTCTGGAAAGCCGGAAGATCCATTTCAAATGACTGAGGCGGCTCTGCCATAGCCTCTTCGATGGCCGTCCGGCAGATTTTATCATCTACTATCTTGTATCCGAACCACCTGCTCGTTTGGGTGAGGGCACTCGTTTCCACACCCATCTGTCCGTGAAATTCGTTTCCATCGCAATCCACCTCAAATCCGTCCTGATTCTGGTATACTGCCATTGATGCACAGGGATACGGATGTCTCATAGGTCCAAACATATTTACTCTTCTGTTTACATAGTCAATATCCGCTCCTATCTCATCGCACATAAGTATGCCGTCTCCCGTACAGCCGGCACCGGTAAATATGTGCACCGGCTCCTTGCCCTCATCCTCATAGAAAAGCGGGGCAAACTTTTTCATCAGTTCCTTGTTTCTGCTAAAAGCTCCAGCAGCCACAATTACCGCCTTTGAGCGAATCTCGATTTCTCCGCCTTCATCTTCTGCAAGTACTCCGCATATACCTCCGTCCGGAGAAGTAATAAGCTTCTTTCCTCTTGTTTTGAGAAGGATTTCTCCTCCCTTTCCAAGAAAATCCTCCTGCATTTTTTCCGCCATATATGAGCCTATCTCACCCGGACCTATCATTCTGTCTATACGCTTTTTTGCATCCTTCCACGGTCTTTTGGCTATAAGCATCGGAGAGGGTTCAAACGGTCCCATTTTGCCGCCTTTTACCTCATAATCCTCCGTCACATTATGTTCATCTATAAGCCAGTTGGCAAACTCCTCATTTGCCTCAAACATCCTCTTTAAAAGAGCTTTGTCTACATTGGGAATCTTCTCTACAAAATCATTGTATTTCCTTTCCCTTGTATCTTCGAGTCCGAGGTTTTCTGCTCCCTTACACCAGTGTATACGGAAACCTCCCGCATACCATGAGCTGCCTCCGACTTCGTGCATTTTTTCAAGGACTATGACCTTAAGTCCGCTATCCTGCACTTTATTTGCCGCGACAAGTCCGGAGCCTCCTCCTCCTACAACGCAGACATCACATTCTTTTATAATTTTATCATGTTTCTCTGCTGCCTGCGGTTTGGCATCTCCGTCATAAATACATCCGTTATGGCAGAGTTTCGCACATATTCCGCAGGAAACACATTTTTCGGAATCTATCCAGTATTTGGCCCCCTTAAACCTTATAGCGCTTTGAGGACAGGCCGTTCTGCATCTGTGACAGCAGCTGCAGAGCTGTTGCTTGATTATATAGGACATTAAAAATACCCCCTCCTTCGTTTTTTGTAATTTTACCAAAATACCGGACTCTCTTTAGTATCTTTACTTGATAGAAAATGTGTACTTTTTTTCCAGATTCAAAATTTCCCACAAGATAATAAAAACCGCCTATATGCATTTGCATATAGACGGCTTTGTTAGGCTGACGATAGCCTAGGCCTGCATTCTCTCCGGCAGATCGCTCTCAGTCTTACTTTCGCCTTCCTTACTACGCTCTCCGAAAACATACATCGCAAGGTTGCGGTCGCTTTCTTCCACTTTGCTTAAATAAGACTTTCTGAGTTCTGCTACTGATGTGATGTTTGACATTGGATCTTCGTCCCCCTTGTTTATCATTCGGTTTTTATTCTACCACAAGATATATCGGTTGGAAAGCGAAAAAACACAACATCTATGAAAAAAAATTTTAAATTCCTTCTGCCCTGTATATTTCCTCATACCCTGGGGCATCATTTTTTACGAGTTTTTCCATATCAGGATTAATCAGTTTTTTTACATCCGTGCCATCGTATTCAAATCGCACACATACTCCGCAGCTCGAACTCAAAGCCCGGGGCACAGGCATTACTCTGGCAGGGATTTTTATTTCATCACAGGCCTTTTTAAATTTTACCGCTCCGATATGAGCGAAAAAAGTCGCTATGTATATCATTACTTTGTAATATGGAGTGTGAATTCTCCGCCATCTTCATCTGCAGATACCGAATATCCCTGGTGAGTGGCAAACCTTGTCACATTTTCCTTTGCCGTAGTGTTATCCACTATTACATCATATGAAGACTCTCCTTTGGCAAGTGCCTTCTTTGTTAAAATAACAGGTTCCGGGCACGAAAGTCCGCGAGCATCTATAGTCTGCATAATTTTCCTCCTATTTATCCTGTTTTCCGAATGTGTTTATGCATCCGATCAGCGCAACTACCACTATACCAATAACAACGGCAATCTTTCCGTTTAATGTAGCTCCGTCCGCACTTGAAGCAAGGCCGAAGTTATGCGCAAAGGCAGCACCTGTGAAAAGTCCAAGCACTGTAATTGCACTGTCGGAATTTCCTTCTCCCGAGAGAATAAGCTGTCTGAGCGGGCATCCTCCGAGAAGCACGCATCCGAATCCTGTAAGGAAAAGTCCGAGGAAATTCCATACTCCGTCAGTATGTGCAACCGGCTGTCCTTCAAATCCAAGTGTAAAGTATGTAGCGTCTGTAACTCCCGTAAGAATAAGGTTTACTACAAAGGCACTTACCAAAATAGCAACAAAACCAAGTATGAGTTTTGATTCTTTGAAAAGTACAAGGTCACGAATACCTCCAACCATGCAAAGACGGGTTCTCTGTGCAAGCGCACCTACGATAAGTCCCGCAACAAGGCTTATGGCAATTGCAGCATGCTTTGCTCCCGGGCCTGCTCCTTCTTCGCTAAAGAAGATAAATGCCGGTGCTGCAACAAGAAGTATAAGGAGTACGACCTGTACTACCGGAAGTACGATTCCGTCTGTAATCGGCTGGGCATATGTACGCTTTAACGAATATCCCTTGTTTAAGAAAAAGATTCCCACAAGAATACCGCAAACAAATCCCACAAGTCCAACAACCGCATTAAGATCTCCACCTGCTATTCTGAGAATCATTCTAAACGGGCAGCCGAGGAACATAAGGCATCCAATCATTACAAAAAATCCGAGCACAAATCTTGTAACAGGTGAGCTTCCTCCTTTTGCCGCAAATTCCTTTTTAGCAAATGCAACAATGAAACTTCCGAGTACAAGACCAATAATTTCCGGTCTGATATACTGTACCGGCGCTGCTCTGTGCACTCCGAGTCCGCCTGCAGTGTCTCTTATAAAGCAGGCTATACAAAATCCCATGTTGGCCGGATTGCCGAAATAAACCAAAAGCGAAGCAATCGCTCCGATAATAATACCGGCAATCACAATAAATACTTTTTCATTCTTTGTTTCCATTTCATCCTCCTATAAATATTTATTAACACGACTTATAATAACATAAATTACGCAAATAAGAAAGTTTGCTTGCTTCATAGGCTATATTTATTTAAAATAGCTATTATTAAGAATTTATCAGGAGAAGCAATATAATGAAAATATATCTCGACAACGCCTGCACATCTTTTCCCAAGCCAAAGTCTGTCCCTATAGCTATGGCTGACTACATCGCAAATGCCGGAGTTAATATAGGAAGAGGCTGCTACGGTGAGGCTTACGACGCTGAAGCCAAAGTCTATGAAACGCGTCAGCTTTTATGCTCTCTTTTCGGTGGGGACGATCCGAAAAATGTTGTATTTACAAAAAATGTCACAGAAAGCATCAACATCCTTCTTAAAGGATTTTTAAAACCCGGCGACCATGTTTTAGTATCTTCAATGGAGCACAATGCGGTAATGCGTCCTTTAGTCCAGCTTAAAGAACGCGGTATATTCTTTTCAAGAATTCCGTGTGACAACGAAGGAAACCTAATCCTCTCCGAAACAGAAAACCTTATTTGCCCCGAAACAAAGCTCATAATCATGACTCACGCAAGTAATGTTTCGGGAAGCATCATGCCTATAGACAAAATAGGCAAAATATGTCAAAAACACGGTCTTAAACTTTTTGTAGACAGCGCTCAAAGTGCAGGCGCACTGCCAATTGATATGGAAGAAATGCACATAGATGCCCTCGCCTTTACCGGACATAAAGGACTGATGGGTCCCCAGGGCATCGGAGGATTTATTCTAAAAGAGGAAATGGTAAATCTTATAGAGCCACTTATATCCGGCGGCACCGGCAGCATTAGCCACACCGAAGATATCCCATCATTTATGCCCGACCGCTTTGAAGCAGGCACTCTTAATATCCCGGGAATTATCGGCCTAAGAGAAGGGCTCCTTTTTATAAAAAATACAGGTACTGCCGCCATAAGAGAAAAAGAAGCAACTCTTACCAAAAGATTCTTAGACAAAATAAAAGCCCTGCCATCCGTAAAGATAGCAGGACCAAAAGATATTTTAAACAGATGCTCCGTAGTCTCTCTCCAGATAGACGGCAAAGACTCTGCCCTCATCTCCGATGCTCTTGACACTGAGTATGGCATCATGACCAGAGTCGGTCTCCACTGCGCGCCTTCTGCCCACAAAACTTTAGGTACCTATCCGGAAGGAACAATACGATTTTCATTCGGATATTTCAATACCGAAGAAGAAACTGATGCCGCCATCAGAGCCCTTGAAAAACTTTCAAAGTCCTAAAACAAAACCCATCCGAAAACCGGATGGGTTGTTTCTTTTTATATAGCTTTTAATGCCTGCTCTAAATCTTCTATAATATCGTCTGCATTTTCAATACCAACCGAAAATCTTATTAAATCAGGTCTTACACCGCCCGCGATAAGTTCTTCGTCTGTAAGCTGACGATGTGTTGATGATGCAGGATGAAGTACGCAGGTATGAGCATCTGCCACATGAGTTGCAATGATAGCAAGTTTAAGATGCTTCATAAACTCTTCTGCTGCAGATCTTCCGCCTTCTACACCAAATGAAATTACTCCGCACGAGCCGTCCGGCATATATTTCTTTGCTCTTTCATAATACTTATTGCTCTTAAGTCCCGGATAAGTAACATATGAAACCTTCGGATGATTCTCTAAAAATTCCGCAACCTTCTGCGCATTTTCGCAGTGTCTCTGCACTCTTACCGCAAGTGACTCAAGTCCGAGATTTAATATATAGCAGTTCATCGGTGAAGGGATAGAGCCCAGATCTCTCATAAGCTGCGCTGTTGCCTTTGTGATAAATGCTCCTTCCTTTCCGAATTTCTCGGCATATGTAATACCATGATATGATTCATCCGGAGTACACAGTCCCGGGAATTTTTCCTTGTGTGCCATCCAGTCAAAGTTACCCGAGTCAACTATTGCCCCGCCTACCGTGGCATCATGACCGTCCATGTATTTTGTGGTTGAATGTATTACAATATCCGCACCCCACTCTATCGGTCTGCAGTTAATCGGAGTAGCAAATGTATTATCGATAATAAGCGGCACCCCATGTGAATGTGCGGCCTTTGCAAATCGTTCTATATCGAATACTATAAGAGCAGGATTGGCTATAGTCTCTCCGAATACAGCCTTTGTATTTGGTCTGAATGCTGCTTCAAGCTCTTCATCACTGCAATCCGGATCAACAAAGGTAAAATCTATACCCATCTTTCTCATAGTCACATTAAAGAGATTATATGTACCTCCATATATGCTTGAAGATGCTACCACATGGTCTCCGGCCTGAGCTATATTAAACACTGAAAAGAAGGAAGCCGCCTGTCCCGATGAAGTAAGCATACCTGCACTTCCGCCTTCAAGCTCAGCTATCTTCTTTGCCACAAGGTCGTTTGTGGGATTCTGAAGTCTGGTATAAAAATATCCTGAAGCTTCCAAATCAAAAAGCTTGCCCATATCCTCACTTGTATCATACTTAAATGTTGTACTCTGTACTATCGGTATGAGTCTCGGCTCACCGTTTTTTGGCGTATATCCGCCTTCTATACATTTTGTTTCCTGTCTCATCATGTATCTCCTTCCAAATTTATCCTTAACTATCTTACCATATTGTTTTGTCTTACTCTACAGATTTTTTCTGAGTCCCTTTGGATAATGATTTTTCATTGTTCCTCCGGCAAGTTTCCCCCAGGAAATGCCATAACCCTCGCAGCTTATAAGGTACCACCCGTTTTCTCCGTCGCAGCGGAAGGTTTCTCCTCTTATATATCTTTCGGCCTCCGCATAGCTAATCTCTTCCACCAGTTTAAAACATCCGCCGTCTAAAGCATGGCTTAGGGCATGCGCCGGCTCAAATCTTCCCTTTTTGACCGTTCCTATTTCAAGACCCGGCCTGACAATTTTAAGTCCCTTCAAAGACGGCATCCCATCAGGGATAACAAACAGTCTCTCGCCAAATTTTATCAGCACTCCCTGCGGCTTTTCCTCAAGGTATTTAGCCGCAAACTCCGTATACTCCGGCACGCTTTTTTCTCTTATACCTTTTTCAAGAGAGCCTTTCGACAGCCTCCCATCTCTATCCGGCAGTACTCCGGCCTTTTCGAGTACACAGACAAAATGTCCTTCCCCTTTCATAAGATGAGGAAAACATCTGATGCCGTCCTTTACATTTCCGAATCCGTCTCTCATCCCATATTGCTTTGGGTATCCCACAGTATGAAAATCCGGATGCTCCGCCAAAAATCTCTCTATTGTTCCCTCATTTTCTTCTATGGAAAATGTGCAGGTAGAATATACCATCCTGCCTCCCGGTGCCAGCATTTTAGCCGCACACGAAAGTATATCATCCTGCCTCCCTGCACACATATGTACATTTTCCCTGCTCCACTCTCCTGTAGCATCTTCGTTCTTTCTGAACATACCCTCTCCGGAGCACGGTGCATCGACCATTATCCTGTCAAAAAACTCCGGAAAACTCTCTGATAAATCATGAGGGTCCATATTGGTAACCACTGCATTTTTTATCCCCATTCTCTCAATGTTTTCCGCCAGTATCTTTGCTCTTTGAGGCACTATCTCATTTGATACAAGTATCCCCTTTCCCTGCATCCTGCCCGCTATCTGCGTGCTTTTCCCGCCGGGAGCGGCGCATAAATCGAGGATATATTCTCCGGGCTCTGCCTTTAGATACTCAGCCGGTATCATTGCCGACGGCTCCTGCACATAGTAGGCTCCCGCCTCATGATAGACGCTTTTACCGGGTCTTTTTTCCGGATCATAATAAAAGCCCCCGGCCTGCCACTCAACTTCAGTAAGGCCAAAGGCTTGTGTTAAATTGATAATATCATGGTTTTTCAGAGGATTCAGCCTGAGAGCCGAAACCTTCTCCATATCATAGCTTTTTAAAAATTCTTCGTATTCTCCGCCAAGCAGAGACTTCATCTCATCAAGAAAATCCTGCGGTAACATTATTCCGGAACCTTCTCTCCTCTCTCTTTTTTTCTTTTGGCAAGCTCAACCCAGATATAGTCCCTATAGATATAATCTATAATAGCAGCAAGCGGAATAGCAAGAACAATACCTACCACACCAAACATCCTTCCGAATACCACAATAGATACCAGTATCCATACCGAAGATACTCCGAATGTGCCTCCGAAAAGTTTAGGCTTTATGATGTAGCCGTCCACCGTCTGCAAAAGCAGGGTAAAGATGAGAAAGGCAAGTGCCTGCCACGGATTTACAAGAACAAGGACAAAACAGCCCAGCACGCATCCCACTATCGGTCCAAAGGTAGGCGCGAGATTTGTGACAGCCACGACTACGGAAATAAGTGCCGTAAACGGCATATTCGCAATCGCCATGAAAATAAAGTTTACCACACCGACAATTAATGCATCGAGTATGTCAAAGGCGATAAATCTGGAAAGTATTTTATTGCATCTGCCCCAGAAATCTGCTGCCGCTTCGTATTTTTTTTCTGTAGTTGCAACTCTGACAAGCTTTGAAAATCCGTGAAGAAGATGCTCTTTATCTGCAAGAAAATATATTGCCACCACAAACGATATAAATCCCAAAGCAACATCTTTTCCAAATCCAACCGTCGTATTGATTATGGCATCTCTGTTTGCATTGACATAGCTGAGCACCGTAGACAAAAGATTATTGCTAATATCGGTAATACTGCTGATATCAATATTGGTTGATGAGTTGGCCTTTTCGATAAAGGTTCCAAACATGGTCTGAAATCCTGCCACATAACTGTCTATATTGGTCACAAGCGAAACCACCGAACTGACCATCTGCGGGATAAGCAGCGCCCCGAGAGCCGAAATGAGCACTATAATAAAAACAATTCCCACAAAGACTGATACCCCTCTTCTTCTGCTCTGGCTTTTTATCTTCTTAAAAACATATTTTTCAAAAAGGTCAACAACCGGACTAAGCACATAGGCTATGCAAAGACCCACAAACACCGGATAGATAAAATCAAAAACCTTAAGCAGCCCGTTCCAGAATATTTCTATATTAGATAAAAACAAATACAGTACCACCGCTATGCACAGTGCTACTGTATAAGATACCCATCTTTTTCCGAAAATGTCTTTACTAAGTTTCATAAACATCTACCTCAAGGCTAAGATACCTGCTTTGCCTCCTTGTGTTCAAAAGCGGCAAGTTCAGGATTCTCCCTCTTTTCCCTTGTATAATTCTCATAAGCCGGTCTTTTGTGAACCTGGCTCTCCCAGATTTCATCAGCAACCGGTGCCCACTCTTTAGCATAATTATCGCACTTTGAGCAAAGATGTTCAACTGTTTCGTCAGATTCCGCATTTGTTCCGTGCGCCCCGGTCTCTTTGACCATCTTTCTAAGCAGCTCGGGATTTTCGAGCATAGGGCAGGGACGAAGGTGATTGCGGTTAAACGGCTGTCCCTCATGATATGCCATAAATAAAGGATTCCGGAGCATTTCAAGGATGGAATTGTCATGTATGTTTGAGTCCGAATAATGGATGAACACGCATGGCTCCGCATCTCCATGGGCATTGATGTGGAAATAATTTCTTCCTCCGGCTATGCATCCTCCTACATATTCACCATCATTCTGGAAGTCCATTGGATAAAACTCTATATCACAATCCTTGCTTCTGATCCATCTGATTTTTTCTATTATCATTTTACGCTGCTCTAAAGTCGGCATAAGTTCCGGTGCAGCATTATTTCCGACAGGCATATAATGGAAATAAAAACCGAATCTTGCTCCCTTGTCCGAAAGCATTCTGAGGAATTTTTCATCGGTTACCGCCTCAATATTATCCCTTGTATAGCAGATTGATGTGCCATAAACAATTCCGTATTTTTGGAAAAGATTCATGGCGTTCATTACCGCATCATAATGTCCGATACCTCTTCTGCCATCGTTGGACTCGGGCGTGCCCTCTATGGAAACCATGAATGTAATGTTTCCGAGTTCCACCACCTTTTTACATACCTCTTCGGTAATCAGGGTAGAATTTGTATAAAGTCCGAAAAATGCATCATTGTGCTTTTTAGCCAGGCGGAATATATCTTTTATCCTTACGGTAGGCTCACCGCCTGTCATCATATAAAGATAGATTCCGAGTTCCTTACCCTCGGTAACAATCTTGTCCATATCCCCGTATGAAAGGCTGGCTTTTTTCCCGTATGTGCCCGACCAGCATCCTGTGCAGTGCAGATTACAGGCATCTGTCGGGTCAAAAAGAATGAGCCACGGAATATTGCACCCGTATTTTTCCCTGTTTGCACGGATGGTTTTGGTACCTCTGAAAAACGCCTCATATCCCAGATTAAGCAACATTGTTCTTGCATATTTCGGATCGGTTTCGTCGATTATCCTGTTGATATACTTCATCCATCTGTTATTGGGGTCCTGTACAATTTCCCTGACTCTGTCAAAGGTTTCGGCATTAGAGCCGCTACCTATATATTTTTTTGCCATATCGACAAGCTTTGCATATGTCTCTGCACGGTTTTCGCTTTTATCGAGATTCTTTAAGAAATTATCCACCAGCGCACCTACTGCTTTTCTTTCCGCACCGTGTGAAATATTCTGAAATAATGAAGCCATAACTATCCTCCTCATAATTATTCCCAAATTATAAGGAAATTATAAAATCAGGCTCATTCCATTTCAATAAACAAAAAGCGAAATGTGTAGCATTATGCATCAATATCTTTAAAATTAAATTGCTTTGCTCCGCTTGCATAGTCTCCAACTATATGACCGTTTCCGCAAAGTCTGTATTTGTATGTAACAAGTCCGTCAAGTCCTACAGGTCCTCTCGCGTGAAGTTTCGAAGTGCTTATGCCCACCTCAGCTCCAAATCCGTATCTGAATCCGTCTGCAAATCTGGTCGAGCAGTTCCGGTATACGCCTGCCGAATCAACCATCTGCATAAATATCTCTGCCGCCTCATCATCTTCCGTAACTATAGCATCGGTATGATGAGAGCCGAAGGTGTTTATATGAGTAATGGCTTCATTTTCATCAGCAACGATTTTAACCGACAAAACAAGGTCCAGATACTCTGTCTTATACTCATCATCTTCCATCTTTTCGCATTCGATAATCTGCGATACCCTGCTGTTTCCTCTAAGCTTTACTCCCGCATCCGAAAGCTTTACCGCCGCTTTTTTAAGGAACTCTTCTGCAATACCTTCATGCACAAGCAGAGTTTCAGCCGCATTGCAGGCAGCAGTATACTGAGTCTTTGCATCAACAATTATCTTTATCGCCTTGTCTATGTCAGCAGATTTATCAATATATACATGGCATACTCCGTCTGCGTGTCCCATAACCGGTATCTTAGTATTGTTCATTATATACCGGACAAACGCGTTCGAACCTCTCGGTATCAGAAGGTCAACGCTTTTATCGCACGAAAGCAGTTCATCTATCTGACTGTGTGCCTCCACCTGAAACAGACAGTTTTCCGGAAGGTGCGCCTCCTTTGCAGCCTCATGGATAATATCAAACAATACTTTATTTGTGCGCGCTGTCTCCCTTCCTCCTTTAAGGACAGCACAGTTTCCACTCTTTATACAAAGAGATGAAATCTGCACAAGAGCATCCGGTCTTGCTTCAAAAATAACTCCGATTACACCAATGGGCACACTTATTCTTGTAAGCACGAGTCCTTCGTCAAGCTCTCTTTTAAGGAGAGTTCTACCGATAGGGTCTTTCAGACCTATGAGCTGCTCTATACCTTCTGTCACTGCTGCAAGCTTATTCTCATCAAACTTAAGGCGTTTTTTTACTGCCTGCCCTACGCCTTCCTCTTCAGCCGCCTTCAGGTCCTCGGCATTGGCTTTAAATATTATTTCTTTATTTTCGATAAGAGCCTCTTTTACCTTTTTAAGTGCTCTGTTTCTTGTCTCTTCCGATGTCGCTGCCATTGCCGGCGAATCTATTTTCATCTTTATTGTTTTTTCAGCTACGGTCATCTCAATCACCTCATTTATGTTTTACCTTACTTACGGCTATCTTCGTATAGAATAGCATAAGAATTAAAAAAAAGACAGATATCATATTACATATCAGTAATACAATACCTGTCTTCATTTTTGTTTTTTATCTTGATTCATCTACCAACATACCTCTGAGTTCCATCATATTCTCAAACATCTCCACCATTTCTTCGGACGGGATTTCTTTTATGACCTCTTTGGTATCCGAATCTAGTACCGAAATAGCATATCTGTTCACCTCATCATTATAGCTGATTTGAATATCATGCTTTTTGAGCACCTGCTGAAGCTGGTCGAATTTCTTCTCCTGCTCCTCCTGGGTCATTCCGAGTACTTCTTTGTTTTTGTTGTCATCCTTTTTTTCGCTGACAACCGGGTTTTCATCTGTTATCCGGACATCTGCCTGCCGCGGCTCTACCGTCTTTGTCTCTGCGGGCTTCATCTCGGCATAGTCAGATACAGTCCTGATATCCGCTACTGCACTAACCATATGACATTCCTCCTCCTTGAGTTTTGCTACGAGCATCCTTTGCTCCTACTTTTACTTATATCACTTCTTTCGGCAAATAGCAAGATAATTTAACCTTTTTTTAATAAATTTATTAACTTTTTATGATTTTTTTCTATTTTGAAGCTGTTTTCACCTTAAGTACGCTCGAAAACGAGCCCTTGAGTGTACCTGATGACCATGTCTTATACGCCAGCACCTTATACCTGTATGTGGTGGATTTTGTGAGTCCTCTCACTATGCAGGTATTTGTTTTAACCTTGGAGACTCTCTCCCATTCTCCTGTCTCTGTATTATAACCGTAAACAATATATCCCGTGGCGCCGCTTACCTTTGTCCATGTAAGCTTAACCCTTGTAGTTCTTACTATACTCGCCTTAAGATTCTGTACCTTTGACGGAAGAGTCCTTGCGGTAAGCGATGAAGATGCCTCTCCTATAAGCGTGCCGTAGTTACTTGTCTTTCTTACCGCGCATACCTTGTATGTGTGTTCGCTGTTTGTATTAAGTCCGGTAAACTTACAACTCGTAGCCGAAGATGAAAGCATCTTTATGTTTTCATAATTTCCCTTTGAATCAAGTTCATATACATAATAACCCGTAGCGTTTTCCACCGCACTCCACGATAGCGATACCGTTGTCACCGTCTTTGCCGTAATCTTAAATCCGGTAACCTTGGCAGGTATCTCCGGCACCTCAGCCACACCTATGGAAGCAGGAGTTACCGAAGCCTCACCCGAATAACTGCCGTAAACAGCTCCGCTCCTTAGATTGTGCATGGCTCTTACCTTATATGTATAGGTGGTTCCCGCTGCCACATCATTATCCGTATATGATGCCGTTCCTCCCCTTACAGTTGCGGCAAGTGAATAGCTGCTTTCGCCTGTAGCCTTTCTGTACACCTGATATCCGTATACTCCGGGCTGATCATCCCATTCAACCTTTACATATCCTTCTGTGGTGTCTTGCGTTGCAGTAACTCCCGTAACCTGATCCGGTGTAAATATATACTGCACATCCATATCGCATCTTCCGCTTATACCACTTACAGATCCGTTTGAGCTGTACTGCCAGTAATCATA
>CAJOOU010000225.1 GCA_905236735.1 uncultured Eubacterium sp.
CGAAGAGCATAGAAGGTCTTTATGATGATGAGGGAAATCCGATAGTGATGACATGCCTTGAGGCAATTCCAAAGGAAAAGGAGTTGGGAAAAAATATTATTATTTGCGGAGGTTCCGAGGTTGGAGTAGAAACAGCGATGTATCTTTGCGAAAACGGACATAATGTAACAATTCTAACCCGTCAAAAAGAAATTGGCCATAATTGTTCTAAGCTGCATTATATTACAATGGCTTTTGTAAAACATTTTCCTGACGGAAGTGCAAAAGAGGTTCCGGCGTGGGAAAAATATGAAAATTTGAAGGGAATAGTAAATGTTACTACCAAGAAGGTAGATAATAATACCGTTACTTATGTTGAAGATGGAAAAGAAAAAACTATTACGGCAGACAATGTACTTATATGTGGAGGAATGAAAAGCCTTACAGATGAAGCGTTTAAGTATGCCGGTATAAGTGACAAATATGTAGCTATCGGTGACTGCATCGGAGCAGGAAATCTTCAGGTGGTTAATGAGCAGGCTTATGCCGGAGTAGTTAACTTATAGAAATACAAAAGTTATGCCAATCGCAGAGCAATTGGCATAACTTTTTTGTTAGGAATATTATATGTTTTTTAAGACAATACCCTGGTTCATAACAAAATCAAGGTTTAAAAGCTCATCAAAGCTGTCGGAGAGAGTACCGGTAAAAGCTATAAGGGAGGCTTTGTTTCCCGGCCTAAGAACTCCTTCATCATTAAAACCACATGCTCTTGCAGAGTTTATTGTTCCGGCTGTAATTACATCTTTCATAGACATTCCGACAATATTTCTTAGCTGTTTAAGTTCAGATACAGGAATTGTTGCCTGGTTTATCGGATCTTGGCAACGCATAAGGTCTGTTCCGACATTAATTATTCCACCGGCTTTGTAAAATTTTTCAATGTTTTTAAGAATCATTTTTCTGCGATCTGCTTGAGCCTGTCTAAATGCTTCGGCTGAAGGATATGAAGGAGGAAACATCTCAGGAAGAGGATCATCAAGGGAGGCAGTACCTATTGTGGTAGTCATAGGAATATTATTTTTAACCATCTTATCGATGACATCATCATCAATAAGTTTGTCTTGAGGTGTGTGTGCGGCAGAATCAATTCCGCAATCTACAAGAATTCTTAGATCGTCTGCTGCCAAAACATGAGCTGTAGACCAGATTCCACATTGCTTTGCTCGGGTTGTGATGGCTGTAATTTGCTCAGGTGAAAGCTTACCAGTTATTGGACCGAAACTTCCGTCATTTAAGCCGATTTTTATACCGTCTACTCCGGCTAGAAATTGATAGGTTACGGCATCAGCCGCTTCTTCGGGTGTATTTATTAATATACCCCAATTTATATCGGGAACAGGCCCCATACCATAGCCGCCTTCAACATCTATATATCTGCCGGCGGTAGCAATTCTTATATTTCCGGGAATCTTTAAAGTATCCAGCCATTTTAAATATCCTTCAAGCGGAATGTTATCTAAAATACCTAAATCTTTTACACATGAGATGCCATTTAAAGCCAGAGCTTCCAAAATGGGGTTTTCGTTTTCGAAAGGTCCCATAAAAGGCTTTATATGGACATGAGCATCGGCAAAAGAAGGCATGAGTGTTCTTCCTTGTAAGTCGATTACTTCTGCATAATCAGCAGAAATATTTTTCGAGACCTCTTTAATTCGGTCTTCTTCAATTAGAATTTCGAGATTTTCATAATTGTGAAAAGCGTCAAGTAATTTTATGTTTTTAAGAATGTATTTCATAGCGATAGTTCCTTATAATAGATTAAGAAGCTACGCAACTTATGGCAAGCTGCGTAGCTATTTTATTATATATGTGTGATGTGTTCATGTGGAAGCGGACCCCATCTGTCTGGGTCAAAGCCTCCGTCAGGATTAAATGAAGTGATTCTTCTCGGAATATCGACAGGATAATAAGGAGAAGGAGTACTTCTGCAATCTGCGCATTCGAGCCAGCTCTTATCGTAAGGAGTACGGAGCCAATTTATGGCCCTAAGGCTCTTGAAACGCCACTGTCCGTCGGAATCCTTTACGAATTCGTTGTCATACTTACCCGCAATCCAAAAAGCCGTATCTTTTTTGTTACCTGATGCAGGATCAAATACTCTGTTTGAATGTGGTCCGAAAAGGTGCCACTGTCCCCAACCTTCTTTACCATCTTCAGATACTTCAATCATAGGTGTAGAGATAGTGAGCATGAGAAGAAGAGCAGCACGATCTGTATTTGTATTAGACATTCCGGGTGATCTTTTGGGAGCAGGATTACCCTCTAAATCAACAAGACCGGACATTGTATAATATGCTCTTTTTACATGTTCTGCACCGATATATCCGCCTGCATCCATAATTTCCATTTTAACATCATCTCTTTCATGAGTGAAAAGATCATCCCAAACACCGGCAATATTACCGTTCTCAAGATAAAAGATATAACGACTCATAAGGTTCTGAATTTCTACAGCATCAGCAGCACGCTGATTTCTATGAACCTGCTTTTCAAGTAATTCGATACGCTCTAAGAGTTCTTTTTCGTTCATATTAATTCTCCTTTTTCAATTAAAGTTTAAAGGTTTTTGCTTCTTCTTTAGCTTCATTTATACATTTTACGATGTCTTGTCGACTAAAAGGTCCGGAATGCCCGCTGTAAAAAATATCAGCTTCATTGAGAAGTCGGTCGCAACTGGCGAAGGTCAATTTATTTGCTTCTTCCAAATCATCGGTATAAGTAAAATATGCAACTCCGGGAGGAAAACCGCATCCGGGAATTTTTTCCTGGAGAATATCCCCGACAAAGGCTTCCCTTTCGCTTGTTATTATTGATATACAGCCGAGAGAATGCCCGGGAGTATATATTATTTTGGCATTTATACCGTAATCTGATAAATCGTAATCTTCGTTACCGATAATTATGTCGGGAGTTACCGGCGGAAGAATAGGACATGGTTCTCCGTCAGGGGTCATTTCGGTAAGCAGTTTATAACCTACGGCATTTCTGGCATGTACATCGGGATAAAGAGGGGTGGTAAGTGATAAAACAGCCTCTTTATGACA
>CAJOOU010000226.1 GCA_905236735.1 uncultured Eubacterium sp.
GGTACTCCTCTTGAGTCAACCACATATAAATTTGCAAAATGCCTTCAGGAGAGATTCGGAATCATAGAGGGAGTAACGGATAAGAGCTATATCACCAACAGTTATCATGTGCATGTGACAGAGGATATGAATGCTTTTGACAAACTTTCTTTCGAAGCACAGTTCCAGAAGCTTTCTCCGGGCGGAGCCATAAGCTATGTGGAGGTGCCGGATATGCAGAACAACATTGAGGCCGTACTTGCTCTGATGAAACATATTTATAACAATATTATGTATGCAGAGCTTAATACCAAGAGTGATTACTGCCAGGTATGCGGTTATGACGGAGAAATCGAAATAGTAACCGATGAACACAGCAAGCTCATATGGAAGTGCCCGAACTGTGGCAACACAGACCAGGACAAGATGAATGTGGCACGCCGTACCTGCGGATACATAGGTACACAGTTCTGGAATCAGGGCAGAACGCAGGAGATTAAGGACAGGGTTATCCACCTTTCCAATCATGAGCTGCAGAAGGCATAGGATATGCATTACGGAGAAATTATCACAGCGGACCCGGCTAACGGACCCGGAATACGCCTGAGTCTCTTTGTCTCGGGGTGTACCAATCACTGCAGGGGTTGCTTTCAGCCTGAGACATGGGACTTTAATTACGGGCCCGAGTATACGGAAGAAACGGAGGAAAGGGTGCTCTCAGAGTTAAAAAAGGATTATTATCAGGGGCTCACAATTTTAGGGGGAGAGCCGATGGAACCTGAAAATCAGCCTGATGTCGCGCATCTTATTATGCGTATGAGAGAAGATATGCCTGATAAGGACATATGGGTATTTACCGGATTTACCTTTGAGAGCGACCTTCTGCCGGGGCAGCGTAAATATACAGAGTATACCGACTCGATACTCGATAATATTGATGTACTCGTGGACGGAAAGTTTATACTTGAAAAGAAAAATCTGATGCTTCGTTTCAGAGGCTCGGAGAATCAGAGGATAATCGATATGAAAAAGAGCCGCAGAAGCGGCAAAGTGGTTTTATCGCCTTTGAATTAGCAGGTAAGACAGGGCTTGCGTCTTAAAAAAAGGTAGTGTATCATATTACTGTTTGTAACCCTCCCGTTTGGCTATGCTCAATCGGGAGGGTAAAAATAAATTTAGGAGGATGAAATGAACGATATGAAAAAGGAAGGCGCCATCTATGACGCCAAAACACTTGGTATGCCGAAGATGCTTATTCTTGGTCTTCAGCATATGTTTGCCATGTTTGGAGCTACTATTCTGGTACCGATTCTGGTAAACAGTTATTTTGAAGGAGAAGGCCTGTCGGTACAGGTAACTCTTTTTTTTGCAGGTATAGGAACACTGTTTTTCCATTTATGTTCCCGCTTAAAGGTCCCGGCGTTTTTGGGATCGTCATTTGCGTTTCTCGGAGGATTTTCCACAGTAGCCAATTTAAATACAGGTATTTTTGCCGATATGACGATGGGAGAAAAACTCCCCTATGCATGCGGCGGCATTGTTGTGGCAGGACTTTTATATCTTGTTTTAGCGCTTATTATTAAGATTGTGGGCGTGGAAAGAGTAATGCATTTTCTCCCACCGGTTGTGACAGGACCAATCATTATCTGTATCGGTCTGTCGCTGGCGCCTTCAGCCATAGCCAATGCTTCTACAAACTGGCTTATTGCCATTGTCGCTCTTGGTGTTATCATTATATTTAATATCTGGGGAAAAGGAATGTTCAGGATAATTCCGATTCTCATGGGTGTGGTTATTTCCTATGCATTTGCGTTTGCACTCAATGCAGCAGGCATCACCAATCCCGACGGAAGTGTGATTTTAGACTTTACATCGGTTTCTTCAGCTTCCTTTGTGGGAGTTCCGGATTTTGTTCTTTGCAAATTTGACCTTACTGCAATTTTGGTAATGGCACCTATAGCTATTGCAACAATGATGGAACATATCGGAGATATGTCTGCGATATCGGCTACTGTAGGCAAGAATTTCTTATCAGAGCCGGGACTTCACAGAACACTTATAGGTGACGGTCTTGCAACATCACTTTCCGGACTCTTCGGCGGACCTGCGAACACAACATACGGAGAAAACACAGGAGTACTTGAGCTTTCGCATGTATACGATCCGGCGGTAATAAGGATTGCAGCCGTATTTGCAATCATCCTTAGTTTCATTCCGAAGATGGCTGCCATAATATCTTCGCTTCCGGCATCTATCATCGGTGGTGTCAGCCTCATCCTTTACGGTATGATTTCGGCTATCGGTGTTAGAAATGTGGTGGAAAACAGAGTTGACCTTACAAAGTCAAGAAACCTTGTTATTTCTGCGGTAATCCTTGTCTGCGGACTCGGATTTTCGGACGGACTTACATTTACCGTAGGTTCTACATCAATTACCCTTACAGCCCTCGCTATCGCTGCGATTGCAGGTATAGTACTTAATGCGGTGCTTCCGGGTAATGATTATACCTTCGGCTCTAATCCGGAAGGAGACAAAAACCGTGGTCTTGCCATGGATCCTTTTGCGCAGGAAAATAAGATGGAGTAGGGTGGGGTTAGTATACAATACTGTAAGTTTGGCCGATACAATACTCCCCTTCTTTACCCGGCACTTCTACCTCAATATACTCCCTTGAATGGCCCTTATAGATGCCGTCGGAGTATTCTTCTATAAGTACTTCGAGGCTTTTACCGGACCTGCGGAGTTCAAATGCGGATTTCATCCGGGAAGCTGCCTGCGCAAGCAGGTGGCTTCTTTTGGTTTTTTGGGCATCGGTAAGCTGGCCGTCCATTTTGGCTGCCGTGGTGCCTGCTCTTTTGGAATATTTAAATACATGGATTTCGTAGAATCCTATTCGTTTTACAAAGTCAAGTGTCTCATTAAATTCTTCTTCGGTCTCGCCCGGAAATCCTACGATGATATCGGTGGTAAGTGCAGGGTCGTTAAAGTATTTTCTGAGAATATCGCATTTTGCGGCGAACTGCTCAGGAGTATATTTGCGGTTCATCCTTTTAAGCACACCCAAAGAACCGCTCTGAAGCGAAAGGTGAAAGTGCGGGCAGAAGGATTTTAGGAGGGAAAGCTCTTTGGCGGTTTCCTCTGTTATCCATCCCGGCTCCAAAGAGCCTAGTCTTAATCTTTCGATGCCTTCTATGGTATCTATGGCCTTTGCAAGGTCAAGGAGATTGTGCTCACCGTCATTATATGAGGTGATATGTATGCCTGTAAGGACGATTTCCTTAAACCCGTTTTTTGCAAGGGCGGTTACTTCCTTTATGACATCATCAAGGGCTGCACTTCTGATGCGGCCTCTTGCAAATGGGATAATACAGTAGCTGCAGAAACGGTTACATCCGTCCTGGACTTTTACTATAGCCCTTTCGTGAGAGGCGGAAACGCGAACACGCATATTCTCATATCCGGCATTTTGGGAAATATCGGAGATATATCTTACCTTTTCACCGGTCTTTTGGAATTCGTCAATAGCTTCTGCTATGCGGCTTTTTTCGTTTGTACCTATGAAAATATCAATAGCATCATCATCGCCCATATCCTTCATATCTGCAGTCTGCACATAGCAGCCGCAGGCGCATATTATGGCATCGGGATTGCTTTTTCTGGCCTTGTGAAGCATCTGGCGGGATTTCCTGTCGGCTATGTTTGTAACCGTGCAGGTGTTTATAACATAGACATCCGCCTTATCTGAAAAATCAACTATCTCATAGCCTTCGTCTTTGAGGATTTCACTCATAGCTTCGGTTTCGTAGGCGTTTGTCTTGCAGCCGAGGTTGTGAAGCGCCGCTTTTTTGGCGGTGTGATTCTGCTTTGTTTGCGCTAATGCATTAGATGCGTTCATATTGACATTGTCTCCTAAAAATTCTATTATATTTATGATATTTTTTGAGAAAAACTAAAAAGGTGGTCATGATATGGAAAAAGTAATAGTAAACCTGCCTTCTGTTGAGGCTGTTAAGGCATTTACAAATATTATATTGGATTATAAGGGAGATTTCGACCTTTTGCAAGGGCATTACGCCATAGATGCGAAGTCACTTAACGGTGTGCTTTCCCTTGATCTCTCACAGCCGATGGAACTGGTTATACACACAGACTCTGATGTGACTGAAATAGTAAGTGCGATAGATGAATTCATAGTTAAATAATGGATTTTAGGGCTTTGCCCATGGAATGACAGAGGGATTATCCCGGTTGGATAAGCCCCTTTCCTTTAAGCGAAGCAGAGGGAGAGGATTATGGATTATATTGATGAAACAGGAAAACAGTATCATATAAAGCTTTCAAGCGGAGATATCGGAAGATATGTTATTCTGCCGGGAGATCCGGGAAGGAGCTCTGTAATCGCACAGTATCTGGATTATCCTGAGAAGGTTGCGGAAAACAGGGAATTTACGACATATACCGGATATCTCGAGGGTGAAATGGTATCAGTGTGTTCTACCGGCATAGGCGGTCCGTCTCTTTCCATCGCGGTAGAGGAACTCGTCAGATGCGACGCGGACACATTTATAAGGGTAGGTACCTGCGGAGGTATGGACCTTAATGTAAAAGGCGGAGATGTTGTTATTGCGACCGGCGCCGTCAGGATGGAAGGCACCAGTAAGGAGTATGCTCCGATAGAATACCCTGCGGTGGCCGATTTTGACTGTGTTATGGCTCTGGTGGAAGCGGCAAAGGCATCGCAGTATAACTATCATGTGGGTGTGGCCGAATGTAAGGATTCGTTCTACGGTCAGCATGAGCCTTCCCGTATGCCTGTGGGATATGAACTTGAAAACAAGTGGAATGCGTGGTGCGCCCTCGGCTGCAAAGCATCTGAAATGGAGTCGGCTGCTCTATATATAGTGGCGGCAGCCCTCGGTGTGCGTGCAGCGACCGTACTTGCTGTATTAGGTAATCAGGAGAGAAAAAAAAGAGGGATGTCCAACCCGATAACCCATGATTTTGCTCCGGCCGTGGAGATTGGCATAGAGGCTGTAAGGAACCTCATTCTTTCCGAAAAGTAATATGCAGCGGCATATGAGTTACGCTATTGACAGGAGATATATGAAAAAAAGAATAAATATTACCGTCCTTATCGGTGTGGTTTTAATCGGTGCGATATCACGCGCACCGATTACTGCTGTGGGGACGCTTATTGGAAATATGACAGAGCAGCTCGGTATAAATTCTGCGGCAGCAGGAATGATAACCACCCTGCCGCTTTTGTGTTTTGCTTTTGTATCACCGTTTGTTACGGGGATATCGGGAAAACTGGGATTTAAACGCACTTTAATAGGTGCGCTTATTATTTTGGGAGCAGGAATTTGTGTGCGCTCTTTTGGCAGGGAGACAGGGCTTTATATAGGCACTGCCCTTATGGGTATGGGCATAGCTGTCGGCAATGTTCTGACTCCCGGAATAATCAAGATGAAATTTAAGGGAAAAGAAGGAGTAGCTACTGGTGTATATGTGGTGTCTATGGCTGTATTCTCGGGTATAGCCGCCGCTGTAAGTATGCCGGTTGCTTCCATTTTTACCTGGCAGGGTGCTTTGTTTATGTGGCTTCCTGTTGTGGCTGTGACCATAGGCTGGTGGAGCGCAATTGGCGATATGAAAGGGGGAGCGGTATCTCAGGAGGAAACAGGTACTGACC
>CAJOOU010000227.1 GCA_905236735.1 uncultured Eubacterium sp.
CAAGAGATATCTCTATATAGGTAAATGTTCTGCAGGCTGCCTCTTCATCTGTTATCTCAACATCACAGGCATCATAAATCGCATCAAACATAAGACTTTCTATTGTTGCAAGTCTTAAATACTCTGCCACAATCTCCTTTGTAGCACCCATATCACTTATGGCTTTTTCACTGTTGTCTGCCATAAACTGCTCTGCTGCCTCATCTATTGCAGCAAGCTGCTCTTCAGAAAGTTCAACACCATACTCTTCGGCATGTGCATCCATTCTGTAAAGGCTCTCTATGTCGTCAAGGAAATCTTCCCTAACTTCTTCTTCCATTGTAGATCCTTCTCCGGTAAGATCTGAAGACCACATGCTGTCTCCATAATAATCCAGATAATAAGAATCATACATGCTCTGCATATACTGCACATAAAAATTCGCCACACCGTAAGGTATATTTGTATCTCCCAATGTAGCAACCGTTGTATCGCTGCTAACGCTTCCGCATCCGCTAAGCGTCATGCTGATTGCTGTAAAAAAAGCCAGCCCTAAGCTTAAAAATCGTTTCATTGTCAATTCCTCCTAATTTATAAAAATGTAATTTTGTCTAAAACATGCACCACAGTATTATACAGTTTTTTTTACAAACTATCAATAAGAATTTCTCTCATATCACTTAAAAGTTCGCCTAATGCTTTAAGCCTTTCGGCGGTTTTCCCCCGGGGACTGTATTCAAACCGCGGCAGAGGACTTACCGTAAAATACAGCATACCTCCGTATTTGCTCACGAACCCCGGAATTTCTGCCGCATTTACCGCTGCCTTACCATAAAAATCAAGAATGTATTTATCTCCGCTTTCTTTGATATTCTCCACATATACATCATGGGCCAGTGCCTTTATCTGTGCTACTTTAAGAAGGGTAAGCACTGCTGTGGGAATATCTCCGAAACGGTCAATCAGCTCATCTTCTATTTCTTCCCTGTCCGCCTCGTTTTCTATTGCAGCTATACGCTTGTATATATCAAGCTTTCTGAATTCATTTGTAATGTAAGTAGCAGGTATATATGCATCCACATTTATATCTACGGTAGTCTCGAAATATTCCGGCGCCTTTTCACCTTTTTTTGTCCTGACAGCCTCATTCAGCATCTTGCAGTAAAGGTCATATCCCACAGCTTCCATATTGCCGGACTGGCTCTTTCCGAGAATATTTCCTGCGCCTCTTATTTCAAGGTCACGCATGGCTATCCTTATTCCGCTGCCAAGCTCCGTATACTCCCTGATGGCTCCGAGTCGTTTTTCCGCCACTTCCTTTAAAAGCTTGCCCTTTTTATACATAAGGAAGGCATAGGCCGTCCTGTTTGAACGCCCCACCCTGCCTCTTAGCTGGTATAACTGAGAGAGTCCGAATTTGTCCGCATCATCTATAATCATTGTATTTACATTGGATATGTCAAGTCCGGTCTCAACAATGGTGGTCGAAACAAGGACATCTATTTCGCCACTTATAAACCCGTACATAATATCCTCAAGCATAGTCTCCTTCATCTGCCCGTGAGCATATGCAACTCTTGCTCCCGGCACAAGTTTTTCTATCCTTACGGCCACATCGGCAATCGTCCTTACATTGTTATATACATAATAAACCTGTCCTCCCCTTCTGAGTTCTCTTGATACAGCCTCCCTTATTGTCTCATCATCATGTTCGGTAACAAAGGTCTGAACCGGCTGCCTGTCAAGAGGCGCCTCCTCAAGCACGCTCATATCCCTGATACCTATAAGACTCATATGCAGAGTTCTCGGTATGGGAGTTGCCGAAAGCGAAAGCACATCAATGTTGTTTTTAAGCTGTTTTATCTTTTCCTTATGCCCTACGCCGAATCTCTGCTCCTCATCTATAATAAGCAGGCCAAGATTCTTGTATTCCACATCGTTTGACAGCAGCCTGTGAGTACCTATTACTATATCGCAGAGCCCTTTTTTCAAATCCCCTATCGTCTTTTTCTGCTGCGATGGGCTTCTGAACCGGCAAAGCAAATCCACCTTTACCGGAAAATCCTTCATCCTCTCCGCAAAAGTATGATAATGCTGCTCCGCAAGTATTGTCGTCGGCACCAGATATACGACCTGCTTGCCTTCCTGTACAGCCTTAAAGGCCGCCCTTATAGCCACCTCTGTTTTGCCGAATCCCACATCCCCGCAGATGAGGCGGTCCATAATCTTTGGAGATTCCATATCTTTTTTAACTGCTTCTATGGCATTGAGCTGGTCGTCCGTCTCCTCATACGGAAACATCTCTTCAAACTCTTTTTGCCATACGGTGTCCGGTCCGTATACATAGCCTTCCTTCTCTCTCCTTGCCGCATAGAGTTCCACAAGTTCTCCGGCAATCTCATCCACCGAAGCTTTAACTCTGGTTTTGGTCTTCTGCCACTCCTTTGAGCCCAGGGTACTGAGTCTTACCTTAGGTCCGTCGGCATCCGAATATTTCTGTAAAAGAGACAGCTGTGTTATCTGCATATAGAGGCTGGCTCCCTTTGCATAGGCTATTCTGATATAATCCTTTGTCACGCCTCCGGCTTCTATCCTCTCTATGCCCTTATATTGGCCAAGTCCGTGGTTTTCATGCACCACATAATCTCCGACTTCCAGATCCGTGAAACTTGCTATGCTTTCCCCGCTCACCTTCTTTTTGCGGCGTTTTTTCTTTTC
>CAJOOU010000228.1 GCA_905236735.1 uncultured Eubacterium sp.
ATATTCCTATCGCGCGAGTGCGCATCCATAGCGGAGCGCTTTTTATGATATAGGAATTTCGGAGAAATTTCCTATATCATAAAAAACGGCGTTGCGAGGGGAAAGGGGCTGCAACGCCGTTCTTTGAGGATTGATAACTACATTAGGAAGGAGAATAGACTTCCTAAAAGCACTCTCATGTGCTTTACAAGAAACAATATACCGTCATCAGTATAACAAATGTACCCGCTATTTAAGGCAGATGACATGCTCCTCCCGGTTGCGAACCTTTCCTACAACGCTAACTTTAGTATCCATTCCGGCATCACTGAAATCTCTTAAAATCTCTTCTTTATATTCTTCCGGCACACTGATTAGCAGTCCACCGGATGTCTGGGGGTCGTAAAGCAAATCAATGTATTCTTCCTTAACATCTCCGGCCCAGACCTTGTCAAAAGAATAGTTTTTATTGTTGTATGTACCCGCAGGTACAAATCCCATCCTGGCATACTCCAGCGCTCCGTCTATCAATGCCACATCTTCTGCATAGATATCAAAGGTCACACCTGAGCCTTCTGCCATTTCGATACAATGTCCAAGGAGTCCGAAACCGGTCACATCTGTGCAGGCGCTGACCGGATATTTCGATGCTACCTCTGCTGCCTTTTTGTTCAAAGAGCTCATAACTTTTGTGACCTCTTCGATCTCGCCGTCTTTGGCGACCTCGCCTTTTATTGCCGTATTAATTAGTCCGCTTCCTATCTGCTTTGTAAGAATAAGAATGTCGCCTTCTTTGCATCCGCAGTTTCTGAGTATCCTCTCCGGATTTACAAATCCTGTTACACATAGGCCGTATTTGGGCTCATCATCTTGAACAGAATGTCCTCCCACCAGGGAGACTCCGGCCTCTTTTGCCTTATCGGCCCCGCCTCTTAATATTTCCCCAAGAATATCCGGATCAAGGCAGTTTGGGAAACATACAATATTAAGAGCAATCTTAGGTACTCCTCCCATTGCATATACATCACTTAATGCATTTGCAGCCGCTATCTGTCCAAATGTATACGGATCATCAACTACCGGAGTAAAAAAGTCCACCGTTTCTATAACAGCCATATCATCTGCCACCTTATATACAGCCGCATCATCGGAGGTCTCTATTCCCACAAGCAGATTATTATCGTTAAATTTAGGTAATTTGCCCAGAACCTGGGCAAGGGTCGTAGGACCGATTTTGGCGGCTCAACCCGATGTCTTTGACATTTGCGTAAGTTTTACATTGTAATCTGCCATATCAAGACCTCCTTTCATAAATTTAATTTTATTTTATTATTTTAGATAAAGCTGTAAAGATGCATCAGTTTTAAACTTCCCTCGTAGTTCCACTGTGAAAGTCTTTGTGTTCTGTTTTTTTATACCTCTGGCCGATACACAGCTGTGATAGCCTTCTATAGTTACAGCCACATCCTCACTTCCGGTAATCTCTGATATGATATCCGCTATATCCTGTCCTATTCTTTCCTGCAACTGCAGCCTCCTGCCCACCATATCACAAACTCTTGCAATTTTAGACAGTCCAATTACTTTCCCGCAGGGAATATAGGCGACCGTAGCCTTCATATCATACATTAGAGCCATATGATGCTCACAATATGAGAAAAAATCAATATCCTTCATTACCACAATCTTTCTGTTATCTTCTATACCATCTTCAAATGTCTTGTCGAACATCTCGGCAATCTCATGATTGGTATAATTTATTCCGGCAAAGATTTCTTCATACATCCGGGCTACTCTTTTCGGAGTATCCTTAAGGCCTTCCCTCTCAGGATCCTCTCCCAGCGCTTTAATAATTCCTCTAATATGCTCTTCGATTGCAGTCTTGTCTATCATCATATTACCTCCGACTTTATCCGCAAATATTCTACCATACCACAAGTCAACTATCAAATTCTTGATAATAAAAGGGTATTGGTGTTAGAATATAGTTTGCTCGGCCGAATAAACTCATCACAGTTTTAAAAAAGCGCCGTCCTAATCTATACAACAGGAGTTCAAAATGGAAAGCAATTTAAAAGAAACCCGGATTTCATCACAAACAATTTACGACGGAAAACTTCTTCACCTTGAGAAGGATTTGGTATCCCTTCCCAACGGCAATACAGCCGGCAGAGAGCTTATCAGACATGTAGGTGCCGTATGCATGGTACCTGTCCTCGACAACGGAGATGTCATTCTCGAAAAGCAGTATCGCTATCCGGTTGAAAAAATAATAACCGAAATCCCTGCCGGCAAGCTCAATTCGGCCGACGAGGACAGGCTCGAAGCCGCAAAAAGAGAGCTTCGCGAAGAAACCGGATATACTGCCGAAAAATGGACTGATATAGGTTTATACTATCCCGCAGCTGCATACAGCGACGAAAAAATCACCATCTACCTTTGTGAAGGTCTAAAAAAAGGTGAACGCGACCTTGATGACGATGAATTTCTTGAAGTAATTACCATGCCTTTAAAAAAAGCTGTGGAAATGGTAGTATCCGGTGAAATTGCCGACGGCAAAACCCAGGCCGCCCTTTTAAAAGTCGAAAAAATTCTTGCGGCCCGCAATTAAACCGACGGCTACCGCCATACAATCTATATTATATTATACCCAGACTTCTCAGCATAAACAGCCAGAGCGTTATTGTAAACGGGCTCATAAGAGTCGTAATCATAACCGCACTGGCTGTTAAAACGCCCTCGTGTCCCATATTTTTTGCCATAACAAAGCAGCTTACCGTAGTTGCCGACCCAAGCATTATTAATATGGCAATTATTTCTTCTCCTTTAAATCCGCATTTTACCGCAACAGGTAAAAAGACAGCAGCAAATCCAATCAGTTTAAGCAAAGATGAAACAGCTGCTGCAGGAATATTTCCCATTGCCTTTTTTAAATCAAACGAGGCACCCATGGCCATAAGACCTAATGGCGTTGCCGTTGCAGCTACCCCGCTTACCGTTTTACAGAAAATCCCTTCAAACGGAATCTCAAAAAATGTCCAAAGTATACCTAATGCAATCCCTATAAGGATTGGATTTGTAACTATACCTTTTAAAACATTCAGCAGTTTTCCAAGTGATATCCCCTTGTCTGTGTCTTCAGCCGTGATTTCAAGTACAACAACAGCAAAAATATTATACAAAGGCACACTGCCTATTATCATAAGAGGGCCCATAACAGAAGACCCGTAAATATTTTCTATCAGCGCCATCCCAAGCAGGGCGGCCGAACTTCTATATGATGCCTGAATGAATTCTCCTCTAAGACCTCTGTCCTTTAAAAAAAGGCTTAGCAGCGATGAAATTACTATACAAATAAAAGTGACCAGAAAACAAAAAACTACAAATTTGCCATTCCATGCCTCTTTTGCATCGGTTTCCGCCAGATTTTTAAAAACAAGGGCCGGCAACGGTATAAGGAAAACAAATTTATTAAGTCTTGAGGCAAAAGCCTCGTCCATTATGCCCGTCTTATTAAAAACCATCCCGAGTACCATCATTATAAACACCGGCACCGTAGCGTTCAAACTAAAAATTAAATTTTCCATTATTTTTTATAAAATCCTCAAAAGTATCAATATCTTCCAGTTCTGTCTCATTTTCTATATCCACATAGGTGCATTTATGATTTAAAAGAATCTTCCTGCCTCCCTCGTCGCCCTCGAGACCTAAAAGTTCTTCTTTTAATTCCGCCGGAAATATAATTGGATTTCCCGGCCCGCCCTTACTTCTCAGCCTTACTATCCCGGTTGTCTTTTTTGCTTCATCTATAAGCCTTACGATGGATTCTGATTTTATAAATGGCTGGTCTGCCACCATAAAGCATATAAAATCCCCGTATTTTAAATCTTTTATTTCCCTTAGAGCCTTTTTAATAGTAAAGGATGCACCTTTTTTACTTTCTGGGGATAAAATTGCCCTAAGACCAATCTTTTCTGCGGCAATTTTAATTTCGTCCGACCTTGTTACTACAATTATGTCAACTTCTTCTCTTGTTTTTCCGATTTCTGCCACAGTCAAAAGTCCATACTCAAAAAGTTTCTTTTCACCGGCCTTATATAACAGCTTATCCTTACCGAACCGTCTTGAGTTTCCGGCCGCCATATAGATTATGTAAACCATCACTCTATTCCCAAAAGCACTTTTTCAGGAGTAATCGGCAGATTCCTGTGCCAGACTCCCGTTGCTCTGTATATAGCATGGGCAATTGCAGGCGCCGGAGTGTTTATTACAACCTCACCTATCGACTTTGCCCCGAAAGGACCCGTCGGTTCGTAGCTGTTTTCAAACTCAACCTCAAGATGCCCCATATCCAGCCTTGTCGGTATTTTATACTGCATAAATGAGTTTTCCGCAATTTTACCTTTTTCATTGTAGGTTACATTCTCATAAAGGGTCATTCCTATTCCCTGAACAATACCTCCTTCGGCCTGAATTCTTGCAAGATTCGGATTAATGGGTCTGCCACAGTCCACCACAGCTTTATAATCTATAATACTTACATCTCCCGTTTCCATGTCTACTTCCGTTTCTACCATTCCAACCATAAAAGGAGGTGGAGATACAGGCGAAGAAAAACTTTCAGTAGCCTCCGCTGCAATGCTGTTATTTACCATAGACTGTGTAGCAATATCAGCTCTTGAAACAAATTCTCCCGTAATCGGATTTTTAACACCCTCACCCGTAAATATAAGTTCTTCCGGCTTACACCCGAGACTATTTGCGGCAATCCTACACATATTTCCCTTTAGCTTTTCACAGGCATTTTCCACCGCCCGACCTGTTACATAAGTGGTAGATGACGCGTAAGAGCCCGAATCATAAGGAGATGCATCTGTATCCGCACCAAATACAGCAATATCATCAATATTACATTCCATGGATTCAGCAGCCATCTGTGCAAGAATGGTATCACACCCCGTTCCCATATC
>CAJOOU010000229.1 GCA_905236735.1 uncultured Eubacterium sp.
ATGTCAGGGTAAAGGCAAGGTCGTTATGACACAGCGCTCGATGTTCGGAATGGTACAAAATGTCGCTACATGTCCGGATTGTCATGGCTCGGGTAAGATTGTCAAGGATAAGTGCCCGGATTGCCGCGGAACAGGATATCTAGCAAACAAGAAGAGAATCGTTGTAAACATACCTGCCGGTATAGATAACGGACAGAGCGTACGCATCAGGGACAAAGGTGAGCCGGGAGTAAACGGAGGACCGAGAGGAGACCTTCTCGTAGAGGTAAATGTTTCCGCTCATCCGATATTCCAGAGAAGGGATATGAATATATTCTCAACGGCGCCGCTTACATTTGCACAGGCAGCTCTCGGAGGAGAGGTTCTCATCTCTACTATAGACGGAGATGTGGTGTACAATGTGCCTGCGGGAACGCAGACGGATACCAGAATAAGGCTTAAAGGAAAGGGAGTGCCGTCGCTTAGGGATCCGAATACGAGGGGAGACCAGTATGTGACCTTTGTAATTCAGACACCTACCCATTTGGACAGTGAGTCCAAAGAACTTTTAAGGAAGTTTGACGAGAAAAACGGAGACAGTTTAAAGGCTGCGGCAAGAAAAGGCGGCAGCGAAACTGAAAACGGTGATAATAACACAAAGAAGAAAAAGAAAGGCTGGGGCAAAAAATAGCCCCGGTCTTTTTTTGAGTTGAAACGGGCTGAGAGGGTGCAGCACATTATACACAAAATACATAACTATATATACAAAATGCGACCACAATATATAGTGGAGACTCTTGACAAGCGAATCTATATATTGTAATATTGCATCAGAAGATAAGGAAGAGTGGCAGAAGCCTTATGTTAGGAAGCTAAATATGTATGAGAGGAGAAGTATGGAAAAATGAAAATTATTAAAAGGAGCGGGCAGGAAGTCGAATTTGACCTTGAGAAAATTGTTGATGCGGTCAGAAGTGCCAATGACAGTGTTATCGATCAGGAGAAGATGACCAAAGAACAGATTCTTGTTATCTCGGCAAATGTTATGAGAATCTGTGAAGGCATAAGCCGTACACTTACGGTCGAGGAGATTCAGGATCTGGTTGAGGATCAGATTATGAATCAGCGCGCTTTTGAGGTAGCCAGAAGCTATATCACCTACAGATACAAAAGAGCCCTCATAAGAAAATCAAACTCTACGGACGAGCAGATACTCAGCCTTATAGAGTGTGATAATGAAGAGGTAAAGCAGGAAAATTCCAACAAGAATCCGGTTGTAAACTCTGTACAGAGAGACTATATGGCAGGAGAGGTATCAAAGGATATTACGAAAAGAATTCTTCTCCCGGCGGATATAGTAGAGGCTCATGAAAAGGGTATTATTCATTTCCATGATGCTGATTACTTTGCACAGCATATGCATAACTGCTGTCTGGTCAACCTTGAGGATATGCTTCAGAACGGCACGGTAATATCCGAAACAATGATAGAAAGACCGAAGAGTTTTTCAACTGCCTGTAACATAGCTACGCAGTCTATAGCACAGATTGCTTCCAGCCAGTACGGCGGACAGAGTATTACACTTTCACATCTTGCTCCTTTTGTTGATGTATCAAGACAGAAGATTAAAAAGAGTGTTAGAAAAGAATTCGAAGCCACAGGCATAGAGGTTTCGGACGAGAAGATAGATGAGATTGCAGAACTGAGAGTAGAGGAAGAGATTGCCCGCGGCGTACAGATGATACAGTATCAGGTCATTACTCTTATGACTACAAACGGACAGGCTCCTTTCGTTACTGTTTATATGTATCTTAATGAGGTGCCGGAAGGACGCACGAGAGACGACCTTGCCCTTGTTATAAAGGAAATGCTTCGTCAGAGGATACTTGGAGTCAAGAATGAAAAGGGAGTATATATTACGCCTGCATTCCCGAAACTCATCTATGTGCTTGAAGAGGACAATATCACAGAAGATTCAAAATACTGGGATGTAACAGAGCTTGCTGCCAGGTGTACAGCAAAGAGGATGGTGCCGGATTATATTTCGGAAAAGATGATGATGGAACTTAAAGGTGATGTATATCCATGCATGGGATGCAGAAGTTTCCTTACTCCGGACAGATTCACCGATAACGGAATCGGAAATATTGCAAAAGCCAAAAACTATGTTCCGGGTCAGCATAAATACTATGGCAGATTCAACCAGGGTGTTGTTACGCTGAACCTTGTCGATGTGGCATGCTCTTCGGAAAAGAGCGAGGAAAGATTCTGGGAAATCCTTGAAGAACGCCTTGAGCTTTGCCATAGAGCCCTTCGCGCCCGCCATGACAGACTCCTCGGCACATCAAGTGATGTTGCGCCGATACTCTGGCAAAACGGAGCACTTGCCCGTCTTGACAAGGGCGAAAAGATTGACAGACTTCTTTATGACGGATATTCAACGCTTTCGCTCGGATACGCCGGACTTCATGAGTGCGTAATGTATATGAAAGGAAAAAGCCACACAGACCCGGATGCTACTCCGTTTGCTCTCGAGGTCATGCACGCACTTAACGATGCTTGTGCAAAGTGGAAGGCAGATGAGAATATTGATTACAGTCTGTACGGTACTCCTCTTGAGTCAACCACATATAAATTTGCAAAATGCCTTCAGGAGAGATTCGGAATCATAGAGGGAGTAACGGATAAGAGC
>CAJOOU010000230.1 GCA_905236735.1 uncultured Eubacterium sp.
GTGGACTGTGCGATTTTAATGAATCCTCAGACATGGATTGCATCAGGTCATCTTGGGAGCTTCTCGGATCCTCTTATGGATTGCAAGGAATGCCACGAGAGATTCAGAGCAGATAAAATTATCGAAGATTTTGCCGACGAACATGGCATAAGTCTTGAAAGCAGCGTTGACGGCTGGAGCAAGGAAGATATGGTTAAGTTTATTGATGACAATAATGTATGTTGTCCGTCGTGCGGTAAACATAACTTTACCGACATCAGAGAATTCAACCTTATGTTCAAAACCTTCCAGGGTGTAACGGAAGATGCAAAAAACACTGTTTATTTAAGACCGGAGACGGCTCAGGGTATCTTTGTTAACTTTAAAAATGTACAGAGAACATCGAGAAAGAAGATTCCTTTCGGTATAGGACAGATAGGTAAGTCATTCAGAAATGAGATTACGCCGGGTAATTTTACATTCAGAACAAGAGAGTTTGAACAGATGGAACTTGAGTTCTTCTGCGAACCGGATACAGACCTTGAATGGTTTGAGTATTGGAGAGGATTCTGCCGTGACTGGCTCATGTCCCTTGGCATTAAAGAGGATGAGATGAGACTCCGTGACCATGATAAAGAGGAGCTTTCTTTCTACAGCAAGGCTACTACAGATATTGAATTCCTCTTCCCGTTTGGATGGGGAGAACTTTGGGGTATTGCTGACAGAACCGATTATGACCTTACCCAGCATCAGAATGTATCCGGACAGGATATGAGCTATTTTGATGATACCAAGAATTCAAAATATGTACCTTATGTTATTGAGCCTTCACTTGGAGCGGACAGAGTGGTGCTTGCCTTCCTCTGCTCAGCATATGATGAGGAAAATATCGGTACCGAAGATAAGCCTGATGTAAGAACGGTGCTTCACTTCCATCCGGCTCTTGCACCGGTTAAGATTGGTGTGCTTCCGCTTTCCAAAAAGCTTAACGAGGGTGCTGAAAAGGTATTCGAAAAGCTTTCAAAGAAATATTACTGCGAATTTGATGACAGAGGAAATATAGGTAAGAGATATCGCCGTCAGGACGAAATCGGTACACCTTTCTGCGTGACATATGACTTTGAGTCTGAAGAGGACGGATGTGTTACCGTAAGAGACAGGGATTCAATGGAACAGGAAAGAATCAAAATTGATGACCTTGAGAAATACTTCGAGGACAAATTTGATTTTTAATAAAATAAATGGAGATAATGGATATGGCCAAAGTAATAGTTTTTCTGGCTGACGGATTTGAGGAGATAGAGGCCCTTACCGTTGTAGATGTACTTCGCAGGGGTGAAATTGATGTGTCAACAGTGTCTGTTATGGACAAAAGGACGGTCTGCGGTTCACATAAAATCACAGTCTATGCCGATAAAATGTTTGATGATATAAATTTTAATGAATACGATGCTCTTGTGCTGCCCGGAGGTATGGGAGGAACCAATAATCTAATGACACACGAAGGTGTAAAGGAACAGATAAAGACTTTTGTTTCTGCAGGAAAGACAGTCAGTGCTATTTGCGCTGCACCTACTGTCCTTGGCGCATCGGGAGTGTTAAAGGATAAAAGTGCGACCTGCTACCCGGGATGCGAGGACAGGCTCTTTGCCGGGGAATACACAGGTGACAAGGTGACTGTAGACGGCAATATTATTACCGGACAGGCTATGGGAAGTGCGATAGATTTTGCGCTTGAACTTCTGGCCCGTCTCGGAAGTATAGCTGAGTCGGACAGGGTCAGGGAGGCCATTGTTTTTTAGTTCGGCTACAGAACAATTTTATGCGTTATTAAGGCTATGCCTTGATATAAAAATAGCGCGGCAGTTATTCCGCGCTATTAATATGCCCTTTTAAGGGAAAAGGAAGGAGAATTTTTGTGAAAAAGAAAATTTTTAGGAATCTTATGGGAATCTGCCTGGCTTTTGCAGTTCTCGTAACAAGCACATCAGTAGGACAGGTTAATGTTAATGCAGCCTCAAAGGAAGCGGCTCTTTGCGGAGTAAATCTTGATACTGCCATTAAGGGAACATCATCGGTGGCTTCGGCGCTTGCTTCACTTGGGTATTCCAATTCGCTTTATGAAAGTACCTATACAGAAAGTGCATCGGCCGGACAGACTGTTACAAAGACAATAAATGTAACAGAAACGGGAGATATCTGCGGTATGCTTATTGCCCCGTCAGCTCAGGCTCTTACCTGCACAATCAAGATGGGTACAACAACAGTGGCTTCCCAGCAGATAACCACATCAGACTGGTTTGAGGCTGATTCAAGCACATATTATATGCCGTTTACTATTTATCCGAGTGTTATCGGCACGGGTACACTCAGCCTTAGCTTTACCTTTACTTCAGCATCTTCATATATGCTTTTTGTATCCCAGGCATCTGCAAGTGACAGCACTCTTTCAATCTCATCTGTTGAGCAGAGCAGCTACGGAAACTCTTTCTATGCATACATAGGTTCATGCCCTGCAAGTGCAAGAGGAATAGAGTATAAGGTGTTTACCAAAAAGGGGACTGAAGTTTACTCAAGTACATCGTCTGCGTCAAGTACATATCTCTATATCTCAAGCAGTGCGATATCAAAGAGGCAGATTTATTACATTCAGGCCCGCACCTATACTTATGACTCAAGTTATAACAAGGTATATACGGGATGGAGTGCCAAGAAATACTTTATCTGCAGACCGGATGTAAAGACATCTGCAAGTAA
>CAJOOU010000231.1 GCA_905236735.1 uncultured Eubacterium sp.
AATTTAGAGGGTTATTGCATAAACAATTACAACATTTTTTTAATATTATTCATCGAAAAACCCTTTGACACAAGATATCTTATCATCCTGTTTTTTTCTTTTTCGGTTGAAGATTCTGTGTCAAAATTTTTTTTCTCGAATATTTTTCTTATAAGCTCCCTTTCATCGGTCAGTTCAAAATCATCCAGCACCTCGTCAATTACATCAGAGCTTATCCCCTTTTGATATAGCTTTAGTTTTAGTCCATACTTTGTCATCGCATCGCCGTGAAACTCTAAAAACCTTTCAGCAAATCTTTTATCGTTAATATATCCATAGCCCTTAAGATACTCCAGTGTATCCTCAACAATATCCTCCGGATACATTCCTTCCCTCATCTTAGCCCTGAGTTTTTCCTCGGTATAATCCCTTTTTTCCAAAAGTGCCATGGCTCTTTTTTTTGCTCTCTTTTTCAGAACCTTTTCCTTTATCTCGCATAAAGCAGCCTCTTCGAGTTCTCCTCCCTCTGCCAGATTGTAATGCGAAAGCTCCCCCTTGTATAAAACAAAGGGGAAGCATCCATCACACACTACCTTATATCTTGATTTATTAATCGGCTTTATCTCCAGAATCAGATACTTCTCCATCTACATCACTCTCTATCCCGTATGCCATCCTTACCTTGTGTTCTATCTCGGCACAAATATCCGGGTTTTCAATCAGATAGCTCTTTGCATTTTCGCGTCCCTGACCTATTTTATCACCGCCGTATGCATACCACGCGCCGCTTTTGTTTACCACATCTTTGTCTGCAGCAAGGTCTAAAATATCTCCTTCTTTGGATATACCCTTGCCAAACATAATGTCAAACTCTGCCTCTTTAAACGGGGGCGCAACCTTGTTTTTAACAATCTTAATCCTTGTTCTGTTACCTATAACCTCACCGCTTTGCTTAAGAGTTTCAATCCTTCTGACATCCATACGCACCGATGCATAGAACTTAAGAGCTCTACCGCCTGTTGTAGTCTCCGGATTGCCGAACATAACACCGAGCTTTTCTCTGAGCTGGTTGATAAAAATAACAGTACAGTTGGATTTTGATATAACACCTGTAAGTTTTCTGAGAGCCTGAGACATAAGTCTGGCCTGCAGACCCATATGAGAATCTCCCATATCTCCGTCTATTTCAGCCTTTGGTACAAGTGCTGCAACAGAGTCAACTATTATGATATCCACCGCTCCCGATCTGACCATTGTTTCCGTAATCTCCAGAGCCTGCTCTCCCGAATCCGGCTGTGAAATATAAAGTTCGTCTATGTCTACACCGATGTTTCTGGCATATACGGGATCAAGGGCATGCTCGGCATCTATAAATCCGGCTATGCCTCCTCTCTTCTGCACTTCGGCCACCATATGAAGGGCAACCGTAGTCTTACCGCTTGACTCAGGTCCATATACTTCTATTATCCTTCCCTTTGGGATACCGCCCACTCCGAGGGCTATATCAAGGCTGAGTGAGCCGGTCGGCACAGCCTCCACTGACATATCGGCTCCTGCCTCACCGAGCTTCATAATGGAACCCTTTCCATACTGCTTTTCTATCTGCGAAATCGCCGCATCAAGGGCTCTTAACTTATCATCATTTGCCATAATCATTCTCCTTGCATACGAACTTTCGTTCGTTTTATATACCCATATTATATCGCAAAAAAAGTTTTGTCAATACTTTTTCGAATATTTGTTCGTTTTATTTGTTTTGGGGAAATACAGACATATCCGGACGGATATGTTTATATTATCATTGTTTATTTAAATGTCAATATTGATTAATATCGGAAACAAACAACATATCAAGCAATGTAATGGCTGCCATGGCTTCCACAACCACAACCGCCCTCGGAACTATGACCGGGTCATGCCTTCCTCCTATTGAAACCTCTGTTTCCTCTCCCATGGAATTTACCGTCTTTTGCACCTTGTTAATCGAAGGCGTCGGTTTTACGGCCGCCCTGAAAACAATATCGCTTCCGCAGGATATACCTCCGAGCACTCCGCCGCAGTGATTTGTTGCCAGACAAACCTCTCCGTTTTTGCCAATGGTAAATTCATCATTGTTTTCCGACCCTTTTGCCTTTGCCGCAGCAAATCCGTCTCCAATCTCAAACCCTTTTACCGCACCGATGGAAAATACAGCTTTCGCAAGGGCGGCATCAAGCTTGTCAAAAACAGGTTCTCCTATACCTGCCGGCACTCCGCTTATTACACACTCTATAACTCCTCCGGCAGAGTCTTCTTCCTTTTTACACTCATCCAGATACTTTCCGGCCTCCTGCGCCGCCTGTTTATCCGGCATATAAAATGGATTTTTAAATATTTCTTCTTTGTTAAATCTGCTTTTATCTATTTCAATTTCACCGATTGATTTGGTGTAAGTAAGTATGTTTATACCTTTTGATTTAAGGATTTTGGCCGCTATGGCTCCGGCTGCCACCCTTCCTATTGTCTCACGCCCCGACGATCGTCCTCCTCCCCGGTAATCCCTGAATCCATACTTTGCATCAAAAGTATAATCCGCATGTCCGGGCCTGTAATATCCGGCTACCTTGGAATAATCCTTTGACCTCTGGTTTTCATTTTTAACCATAAGAGATATTGGGCACCCTGTTGTTTTTCCTTCAAAAACCCCGGACAATATCCTGACCGAATCATCTTCTTTTCTCGGCGTTGTATAATCCGACTGTCCGGGTTTTCTCCTGTCCAGATATACCTGAATATCATCCTCACTCAGCTCTATTCCTGCCGGGCATCCGTCTACTACCGCTCCGAGAGCTTCTCCGTGAGATTCTCCCCATGTAGTAACGGTAAATATTTTTCCTATACTAGAACCTGCCATAATCCTATCCTTCCTTTAATTCACTTCTCCTTATTAATATGTTCAAATCTCCTTATTTAGTATACACAAATCTACTTTAAAATAACACATTTTTATAGACAATGAACCTGAAATATACTAAAATTTGTATTAGAGTGTGGCAGAAAAGTCACAAATACGGTAATGAAAGGAAGTTTTTAAAATGGCATTGGTAACAACTACGGAAATGTTTAAAAAAGCCTATGACGGCGGTTATGCTATAGGAGCTTTTAATGTAAACAATATGGAAATCGTTCAGGGTATAGCGGATGCAGCCATAGAACTTCGCTCTCCCGTTATTCTTCAGGTATCGGCCGGAGCAAGAAAATACGCAAAGCACAACTATCTCATCAAGCTTGTGGAGGCTGTTCTCTCAGAAGCACCCGACCTGCCGATTGCACTTCATCTTGACCATGGCGCGGATTTTGAAATCTGCAAGTCCTGCATAGACGGCGGATTTACCTCGGTAATGATCGACTGCTCTTCCAAGCCTTTTGATGAAAATATCGCTGAGACCAAAAAGGTGGTTGAATACGCTCACTCCAAGGGCGTAGTTGTCGAAGCCGAGCTTGGTACCCTTGCCGGAATTGAAGATGATGTAAAGGTTGAAGCAGGATGTGCGAGCTACACAAGACCGGAAGAAGTAGAAGAATTTGTTGACAGAACAGGCTGTGACTCCCTTGCAATTGCCATAGGAACAAGTCACGGTGCATATAAGTTCAAACCCGGCACAAACCCTCAGCTTCGCTTTGATGTGCTTCATGAGGTAGAGAAAAAACTTCCCGGATTTCCGATAGTTCTTCACGGAGCATCATCGGTACCTCAGCAGTTCGTTAAGACAATAAATGAAAACGGCGGCTCTTTAAAAGACGCAATCGGTGTCCCCGAGGATCAGCTCAGAGAGGCAGCCCGTTCAGCCGTTTGCAAAATCAATATTGATTCCGACCTTCGTCTCGCCATGACAGCGGGAGTTCGCCAGGTTCTTGTCGAAAAGCCGGATGCCTTTGACCCGAGAGAATACTTAAAGGCCGGCAGAGCCAATGTCAAATCCATTGTAGCTCACAAGATTACCGATGTATTAGGTTCAGCAGGCAAAGCATAATAAAACTCTTGCCCCTGCCTGAACTATCTGATATAATTGCATAGTTGCTTATGGTAAATATTAGCCCCTCGATTTCCGAGGGGCTAAAAAAATGTAAAAGGAAGCTTTAAAAATGGCAGATTTAAAGAAAGAAATAGAAAGAAGAAGGACATTTGCTATCATCTCCCATCCGGATGCCGGCAAAACAACTTTAACAGAAAAATTCCTGCTTTACGGCGGAGCCATAAACCTCGCCGGCTCGGTTAAGGGTAAGGCTACCGCCCGCCACGCGGTTTCAGACTGGATGGAAATAGAAAAAGAAAGAGGTATTTCCGTAACTTCTTCCGTACTTCAGTTTAACTACGACGGAAAATGCGTAAATATCCTTGACACACCCGGTCACCAGGATTTCTCGGAGGACACATATCGTACTCTTATGGCAGCGGATTCTGCCGTAATGGTAATAGATGCCTCCAAGGGTGTTGAGGCGCAGACAAGAAAACTTTTCAAGGTCTGCGTTATGAGACACATACCTATTTTTACCTTTATAAACAAGCTTGACCGCGATGCCGGTGACACCTTTGACCTGGTCGATGAAATTGAAAAAGAACTCGGTATAGGTACCTACGCCATGAACTGGCCCATAGGTTCCGGAAAAAACTTTAAGGGAGTCTATGACAGAGCTTCCCGCTCAGTTCTGCTCTTTTCCGATACCCAGAAAGGTACAAAAGAAGGCGAAACCCAGCTGCTTTCCATAGATGATGATTCAATAAAAGAAAAAATAGGCGAAGACAACTATGACACCCTGATGGAAGAAATAGAGCTCCTTGACGGAGCCGGAGAACAGCTAGATATGGAACTTGTCACAAAAGGGGAACTTTCCCCGGTATTTTTCGGTTCGGCTCTTACCAACTTCGGTGTGGAAACTTTTTTACAGCACTTCCTCAAGATGACCTACTCGCCTCTTCCGAGAAAAGCAGACATAGGTGAAATTGACCCGTTCTCGGAGGATTTTTCCGCCTTTGTTTTTAAAATTCAGGCCAACATGAACAAGGCTCATCGCGACCGTATCGCATTTATGAGAATAACATCCGGAAAATT
>CAJOOU010000232.1 GCA_905236735.1 uncultured Eubacterium sp.
ACCCTTACAATCCTTTACAGGCGCAATATTGTCTACAAAATGAGGCTTGGCTATAACAGGAGTAATGGAACTTAAGTCTATCTCATACTCATCTGCATATACTGCATCCGGATCTGCGGTATATATGGCCTTTGGCTCTCTTCCATGCTCTTTGAGATAATCCAGAGCAACCTCATCGACCTCCATAAGTGCCGTTTTGGCTCCGGCCTCCACACAAAGATTACATATAGCAATTCTGTCGCTCATGGTAAGGCTTTTAAGTCCCGGTCCGTCAAACTGCATGGCCTTGTAATTGGCTCCGTTAGCTCCTATTCTGCCTATAATTGTAAGAATAAGATCTCTCGCATATACACCTCTTGAAAGCTCACCCGTCAGATAAAAATGCAGGGTTTCAGGTACAAGTACCCATGATGAGCCCGTAACCATTCCGTAGAGATAATCGGTGCAGCCTACTCCCGTACCGAAGGCTCCGAGCGCTCCGTATGCACATGTATGTGAATCCGCTCCGAAAATAAGTTCTCCCGGACGGACATATTTTTCCATCATAATCTGATGACAGACACCCTCTCCTTCATAAAAGGCTATACCTTCTGCCTTTGCAAAATCTCTCATTTTTTTATGAGAGGCGGCTGTTTTCGGACTGTCACAGGGGACATTATGGTCTATTATCCAGACGAGCTTGTCCTTATCGGAAATCCTCTTGTTTTTAAGGTTATTGTACATATCTATGGTAAGATGGGTTGTTCCGTCATTACTCATAAGACGATCCAATGTAACAGTATGTATATCTCCCGCTCTTACCTCAGTTTTTCCGGCAGCTGCCGCAATTATTTTTTCAGCAATTGTCATTCCCATATTTTACTCCTTTTTATGAGCCGGCCGGGATAATTATCACCCCGCACGCGTCAAGGCCGACTACTCCAATGATGCAAGCAGTCCGCCTTTATCGAGTATCTGTTGCATATACTCCGGCAGTTTTGTACATTCAAACTCTTTGTCTCCTACTGTTGCAACACCTTTTAGCATATCCAGCTGCATCTCATCACCTGACTTTACGCAGTCATAAATATCCTTGCATACAATAACCGGTAAACCTATATTTATGGCATTACGATAAAAAATTCTTGCAAAAGATTTAGCCACAACCGCCTTCACTCCAAGTGCCTTAAGTACTGACGGCGCCTGCTCTCTGGACGATCCGCAGCCAAAGTTTTCACAAGCCACCACATAATCACCCGGCTTTACATTTTTGGCAAAATCCCTGTCAAGTGATTCAAATGTAAATGACTTCATTTCATCTATTGTAGGGTACAGCAGATACTGTGAAGCAATAATCTGGTCTGTATCCACATCGGAATCAAATCTGAAAATTTTTCCCATATTCTTCCTCCTTTTATTTCGGTTGATATTATACACTATATGGTATTATAATAGAAATACATAATGTTAATGTTATCTATAACAAGGAGTTATATTTATGACGCAGAATTTATCATCATATAAAATCTTTTATACAGTAGCCAAATATGAGAATATTTCCAAGGCTGCAAAAGAACTCTACATCAGTCAGCCCGCCATCAGCAAATCAATAAGAAAACTCGAAGAATCGCTTGAAGTGCGGCTTTTTAACAGAAGTTCAAAAGGAGTAACCCTGACAGACGAAGGCGCAATGCTTTTTTCACATGTGGAAGAGGCATTTTCTGTACTTGAAAAAGGTGAAGATAAACTCCGCCGCTCACTTGAACTCGGAGTCGGTCATATAAAACTCGGAGTAAGTACCACCCTTTGTAAATACATGCTTTTGCCCTATCTTAATACCTTTATCAAAAGCAATCCTCATATTAAGATATCAATATTCTGTCAGTCCTCAAGCGAAACCCTTGATTTAATCGCCTCAGGCGGTATAGATATCGGTTTCGTAAGTATGATCAGGCAGATGAAGGATATTACCTTTAATCCCACAGGTGAAATAAAAGATACCTTTGTCGCTTCCGCCAGTTATCTCGACAACTTAAGGCTTCGCGGATGCAGAAAAGAAAACTATCTGAGCGAAGGTACATTAATGCTTTTAAACAAACAGAATATGACCAGAAAATATGTTGAGACAAATCTTCTCGACTGCATAGATACCTCCGAAAGTATAGAGGTATCTTCTCTTGAACTTCTGATAGATTTTGCCAAAATAGGTCTCGGTATCAGCTGTGTTATAAAAGATTTTGTAAAGGATGATATAGAGGCAGGCAATCTAATTGAGCTGCCCTCTCCCGTTAAAATCCCTCCCCGTCCCGTAGGTTTTGCATATAAGCGCGGCGCAACACTTTCCCCTGCCGTAAAACAGTTTATAGGAGATGCCTCTTTAATGAAACGATGAGTCAAGACTCGCTCGCGAGTCTTGCGCGCCGGATTCGGGTCTGCTTCAGCAGACAAATTCCTGTCCGAATCCGTGCGCATCCTCG
>CAJOOU010000233.1 GCA_905236735.1 uncultured Eubacterium sp.
ATGGTATCGGACAATAACCTTGATTTCTTCAGTGATTCCGTATCTCAGCTGGTACAGACGGCAGAGGGAGTATCGATACCTGTAAAAGACTACGGTGTTGACTATCTTACGGTATCAAACAGAATGGTTATAGTTTATTCGCTTATATTTGCTGTAGCCGTACCTGTAATACTTATAATTGTCGGAATTGTAATCTGGGCAAGGAGGAGGAAACGCTAATGAATAAGCAGATTAAACAGATGAAGATAATGCTGGTGGTACTTGCGGTTGTAATCTGCTGCATAGCAGCCGTTGTATTGTATAATAAATCGGTGGCCAAAAGTGAGGCGGCTGATGAGGCACAGAAGGTGCTCTGCGAAATTGATGCATCATCGGTAACGGCATTTTCGTACATCCTTGACGGAGAAACCCTTTCGTTTACTCTTGATGACGATACCTGGGTTTATGACGGAGATACATCTCTTAGTATAGATGCTGATGCGGTAAATGATATGCTTGAGGCAGTCTCATCTGTATCTTACGAAGAAAAGGTGGAAGACGCAGAAGATATTTCGTCTTACGGACTTGACTCGCCGACAAATGTTATTACCATAACTACCGCAGATGAAACCTATACATTTACCATCGGTAACAAAAATGAACTGACTTATGATTATTATATGCTCTTTGGTGAAGATGATACGGTTTATACGGTTTCAAGCGATTTAACAGGTGCTTTTGCATCATCCGTAGATGATCTTCTCGAAACTGCAAGTGAGTAAATCAGACTGACGGAATCTTGGTCCATATGATTATATAAAGCAAAAATAGAGTTTCGCATGCGAAACTCTATTTTTGCTTTATACTAAATGTGCGACAGGCTCTTTGCAACAGCCACAAAATGTAGTATAATGATAGCTGTATAATTACGCCGCTTAAGTATTATGCGGCGGGAATGGGGATAATTAGTTTGCAGGGACAGGTTCAAAAATTAGCAGCGGGAATAATTGACTATGAGCTTCCGATGGCAGCTCTTAGTGTTGAAGCGCTCGAAACAGAACTTGTGGAGGGAGAGATTTTTTCCGGAAGTTTTGCTATTGAGAGCTCTAATGGTATTTCCATGCGTGGGACTGCCCGATCATCCAATTCCAGAATACACATTCTTACCGAGTCTTTTTCGGGAGCAAAGGCAGAGATTTTCTATGCAATATCTGCCGAAGGCTTAAAAGAAGGAGACTTTATTACCGGGGAAGTCTATATAATCTGTTCTCATAAAGAATTTGTTTTAAGTGTTTCGGGTATTGTGACGAGACATTATTTTGACAGTTCTTTAGGGAAGATTAAATCTCTTTCAAGATTTTTTGAACTTGCCACAAAATCATATGATGAAGCCTTGAAAATTTTCCTGTCGGATAATTTTACGAATCTTTTCCATGATGATGATATTCATGAAAGGATGATATACGAAGGACTAAGAGGTGATAATCCTGTAAATGCGGAACTGTATGATGAGTTTCTTTTTGCCTGCAATATAAAGGAAAGATGTAAGGTCTTTCTTAAGGTAAATGAGGGTGTATTTCAGCATGTGAATTCCGACAGCAGGGAAAGATTTCTGCTGAAAAAGGATGGATACGGTAGTTTTACAGTCAGGATTTCATCGGACAGTGATTTTATAGATATAGAAAAAGAAATAATTACTGCATCGGATTTTGTCGGAAACCAGTGTGAGGTGTTTTTTTTCATCAGATATGATATGCTTCACGGCGGCAAAAATCCGGGCAGAATTTTTGTGCAATACGAGGACGAAACCTTCGAATATCATTTAACCGTTACAAAGGGAAGCATCGACGGAGAAAAAATCCTTACCGCCCAAAAAGAGTTAAGGTGTCTCTACAGGGGACTTTCCGAATTGTATCTGGATTTTCGCATGAACGAAATACCCTTAAGCACCTGGGCTTCGGGCAGCATAGAAAGGCTTGATAAAATAATTTTTCTAAAGCCCGGTGATTTGTGGCCCATGATGTATAAGGCGCTGGTGCTTATTATCAATGCCCAGAGAGAAGATGCTGACTGGCTCATAAGTGATATAAGGCGCCGGATAGATGAACAGAGTGATGATAAGAAGGCGTTTTTTATGTATCTTACATCATTACAGAATTCTACGGATATAAAGGAATTGATTGATGAGGTAAGAAGGATATACCGTGAAAACTCCGATAATGACAGGGTACTATGGGCTCTTTTGTTTATGGATGAGGAGTTTGAGCGAAGCAAAAGCCGTAAATTTAATGAAATAAAGAAAAATGTACTGTCCAAAAGACCGAGCTGTTTTATTTATTTTGAGGCATATTATATTATAAGCCAGGATTCTTATCTCTTAAGTGAGCTTGGCAGATTTGAGATTAATCTGGTCAAGTGGGCAATAAGACATAACGGACTTACCCATGGCATAGCTGCGCAGTTTGCAAGGCTTTCGTCCCAGATAAAGGTTTTTGCCGAAGATATATTTGATATCCTGTGCAAAATATGTGAAAAATATCCGGAAAAGGATATAGTAAGTGCGCTTTTGAGTTATATTATCAAATGCGGCAAATTCGGCAGACCGTATGCATCATGGTATAAACTCGGGCTTGATATGGATATCAGACTTGCCGGGATGTACGAAAACTACATCATGAGCATTGACGAAATAAATAACGATAATGTAAGCAAGGAACTTTTGCTTTATTTTCAGTATAATACAAGGATTGAAACGGAGATAAAAGAAGCGCTCATAGCCCTTGTCGTAAAGAACAAGGACATTGAACCTACGATTTATGTAAACTATCTTCCGGTTATTGATACATTTGTGATTGAACAGCTTAAAAATCATGCTGTAAATACCAATCTTAAGGTGATTTATGAGGATTTTATTGAGAGAAACGGTTTTTCAAAAATCACGGCAGACGATTTTTGCGAAATCATCTTTGCAAGAAATCTGATTCTTGAGAAAAAGAATTGTGAGGGACGGCTAATTGTGGTTCAGGAACAGCTTAAGGAAGAAAAATGTCTTACACTTAAAGACGGTAAGGCCACGGCTGCAATTTTTTCTCCTGAATTTATTGTGGTACATGAGGATAATCATGGCAGAAGGAGGATAGCTACAGATGAGGTCACAACCGAGCCTCTGTTTGCTGATTATAAGTACAGAAGCGCCTTATGGGAACTGTCACCAAACAATCTGAATCTTTTGCTACATTATTTTGCTAATATATCCGCCTATCCGGTATATGATGATGCAAGGGCTGGCCGTATATACAGTGTGCTGGTAAATGAGACTGTAAGAGACGACTACAAGTCCGCTCTGTTGCCGGAGCTTTTTAAGGAAAGTTTTGATTATTCGGGAGATTTTTTTGAAAAACTCTACAATACCCTTGATTTGTCCATATTAAGGCCGAAGGAAATGGGACGAATCATCGAAGAATGCATCAGACAGGGAATGACGGATACAGCATATATGCTGATAAAACAATACGGCTATGAAAATGTTATTTCGTCCAAGATAGTAATCCTGTGCTCGTCAATTATATCCGAAAAAGGATATGACACAGAGGATGAATATCTTACACAGCTGTGTTTTTGTGCATTCAGAGAAAACCTTTATACGGAGGAGTCTTTGATTTATCTCGCCCGGTATTACAAAGGCTCTACCAAGAATCTTCAGAGAATATGGCTGGCGGCTAAAGGATTTGACCTCGTTGTTTTTGAACTTGAAGAAAGAATTTTATGGCAGATGCTTACTACTGATGAATATCTGTCAAAGGCGGATGATATTTTTGTTTCATATGCTGCGTCCGGTGGCAGCTATATGCTTAAGCATGCATATTATTCCCATGCTTCATTTGGGTATATTCTGAAAGGTCTTGACCTTTCAAACGGAGTGTATGAAAAGATAAAAGATGAATATCTGTCAAATGATGAACTTATGGACATCTGCAAGATAGCTCTTTTAAGAGCTACCATCGAAAATTCGAATAAAACACCGGATGATTTAAAAATCGAAGAGGAACTTCTGGGATATTTTGTGGAAAGAAATATGAAGTTTTCGTTCTTTGAGAAGGCAGATAATATTTTTAAGGGTAAATACAGGATTCAGGACAGAATGTATATGCAGTTTATCGGCAGACCGGAAGAGACACCTGTTATCCATTACAGGTTTGATGCCATTATGGATGACTATGAGAATGTTTCAATGAGGCATATGATGTACGGTATATTCGTGACGGACATCACCGTCTTTGCAGGAGAAAGCGTGCAGTATTATGTTACTCTCGGAGAAGGCGAGGACGAAGAGGTGATGACGAGCGGATGCATAGAAAGAAGTGATGTCTATTCGGGTCCGGGCATGACCAGATTTGAGAGGATTAACAATATGTATGTCTCAAGCGTGCTCGGAAACAGGCAGTCTGCCGAATCATATCTTAAGGAATATATTGAACTTGAAGCTTTAACCGAAAATTCATTTAAGGTTTTGTAAAAGGTGGGCAATATGGCTGTATATTTAGGAATTGATATTAATAAAAAATATACTCAGATAAGTTACTGGGATACTTCGGGAGAGCCGCTTACCCTTTCCCAGACCGGTAAAGAAGGAGTCTATGCCATTCCGGTATGTATATGTAAAAAAAAGGGGGATGGTGAGTGGCTGTGCGGTTTTGATGCTAAGGGGCATTCCGATAATCCGGAGTATTCGGGTGTCTGGGAACTTTTTGACTCCGCGCTGTCGGACAGACATGTAATAATAGATGAAGAAGATATTTCCTGCAGGCTCTTGTATGCCCTGTATATCCAAAAGCTTATTATGATAGCTTCATCAAGGTTTGGGTTTAAGAATGCGGATAAAATCATATTTACCTCTTATGATTTGAAACAGCAGCTCATATCAATGATGGATGTGGTATCGGATTACCTTCCCGTGCCGAAGGAAAAAATTCTTCTCAAAAGCTATAAGGAAACATTTTATTATTATGCACTGAAACAAAAACCTGAATTTAAGCACAACGGCATAATGCTTTATCATTACGAAGACGACAGACTATGTCTTTTCAGATTGGAGAGAAACGAAAGAAGCGTTCCTAAGGTGGTATCTGTAAAAGAAGAGGTTCACGAGCGTTTTGCCGTCGGACTATTGGGAAAAAGAAAAAAGGACGAGGAAACAGACCTTCTTTTTGATGAGATAGTAAATAATGATCTAAATGGCAGGCAGGTGTCTGTTATATATCTTGTCGGAGACGGATTTGACGGCGGATGGATGGATAAAAGTGCCAGAAGTATTGTTAAGGGCAGACATGCCTTTGTGGGAAAGAATCTTTACAGCAGGGGAGCCTGCTACGGATGCGGCATCGCCGAAGCATCGGCGCAGTGGCCCTATATATATCTCGGAGATTCGAAAACAAAGGTAAACATTTTGCTTGAAGTATTAAACAAAGGCAGAAACGAGGTGCTCACCCTTATATCAGCCGGCGAGAACTGGTATGAGACCAGCAGCCGTCATGATGTGATTTTAAGTGAGGGCAATGAATTTGATATAATACTTATGGCGCCGGACGGCTCGGAAAAACGAAGGCAAAGTATTGCTCTGAGCGGACTTAAAAACCCGGATGACAGGACGATGAGACTTGAAATATATGCAAGACCGGAGTCTGAAAATGAGGTTTATCTTAAAATAACGGACAAGGGATTTGGAGATATTCATCCTTCAAGCGGACAGGTATTTGAGTATCGTATTACTGTATAAAAATGAGGTATATATGAAACTGATTTTATGTCAGGGGAAGGTAACAGAAACCCCGTACTATCTAAAAAGTATTGAAAAAAACATATATTCCTACGAGGAGCTTTGTTATTTTATTTTAAAATATCCGGAGGAAATGTCTGACGAGATTACAGATGACAATCTTTTTGCATGGATAAAAAATGAGCTCGAATTAATTGAGCTATCTGACTCGCTTTTTAAGCTCGGAAATTCTTCCGCAGCTTTAAGCAGGTTTGCCGTA
>CAJOOU010000234.1 GCA_905236735.1 uncultured Eubacterium sp.
GTGCCCGAAGGGATTCGAACCCCCGACCCACGGCTTAGAAGGCCGTTGCTCTATCCAGCTGAGCTACGGACACACAGCAGATAAATCTGCGAAAGCGGGTAGCGGGAATCGAACCCGCGTATCCAGCTTGGAAGGCTGGTGTTCTACCATTGAACTACACCCGCAAATCATCGGGGTGACAGGATTCGAACCTGCGACCCCCTGGTCCCAAACCAGGTGCTCTAGCCAAACTGAGCCACACCCCGGTAGACATACTTGCTTCGTGACGCAAGATATAATTTATCATAGCCACGCCTCAATGTCAACACTATTTTTATATTTTTTTCAGCTCATCCCTCATTGCCCTGAGAGCCTTGCCTCTGTGGCTGATTGCATGTTTTTCTTCCGGCGAAATTTCCGCCGAAGTCTTTCCGTACTGCGGCAGATAAAATACCGGATCGTATCCGAAGCCGTTTTCCCCCTTCATGCTGTGGGCTATCTGCCCCTCCATCGTACCTTTTACAACTATTTCTCTTTTATCCGGCAATACTGCGGCAATAGCACATACAAACCTCGCAGAACGCTCATCGCCCTCTACTCCCTCAAGTCTGTCTATGAAACTCTGATTCTTAACCTCATATGGGGTATCTTTTCCCATATATCTCGAAGAATATATTCCCGGCTCTTTGCCAAGATAATCTATTTCAAGTCCCGAATCATCTGCCAGCACTATATCATCGGTTTTTTCAGCTATGGCCCTTGCCTTTATCAGAGCATTTTCTTCAAATGTTGTGCCGTTTTCTTCTATATCCGTCTCAAGTCCTGCCTCTGCCATAGAGAGAATTTCCCTGCCTGTATCACCGAGAATTTCTCTTATTTCTTTCATCTTGTCTTTGTTTCCTGTTGCAAAAATTATTCTGTTCATCTTCCTACTCTTCCAAAAATTCCATTATTGCGTCATATATTCCTTCTGCCGCATAGTTTTGATAACTGTCATTAGTAAGCTTTTCAAGCTCGGCATAATTACTCATAAACCCTATTTCAACCAGGGCCGCCGGTACTTCGGATGTCCTTATAATCTTTATCTCGTCTCCGCTTATAAGTCCCCTGTTTATTGTTTCAAATGTCTCCGATACATGCTCTGAAAGCAGTTCTGCCAGTTTCTTTGACATTCCGCTCTCATCGCTTGTAAGGTACAAAACCTCCGTACCGGTAACGCTGTCCATATTGCCACTCGTCGTCGAATTGCAGTGTATACTTACAAAAGCATCAGCTCCCAGTCTGTTGGCAAGATAAACCCTTTTTTCGAGGTCTGTATCGGTATCGTCATCTCTTGTGATGTATACACCGATATCTTCATCCCTGTCAAAAAGCTCACACACTTTCAGCCCTATCGGCAGAGTTATATCGGCCTCAAGCACGCCCTGTCTTACCGTACCCGGAGATGAGGCGCCTCCGTGCCCGGGGTCTATTACCACCACTTTATCATATAATTCGTGGGCATCCGCAAAATCGATATAGTAATATCCGTTCTGCATCAGGCCCTTAAACTCATAGACATCATCAAGTTCTATATCAAACTCAAATCCTGTTGTCGTCTCCCCATACCACAGCCCGTATATATGGTCGCTGTTTCCCGCTATCGGATGAGAGGCGAAATAATCCATCCCCTCACCTTTAACTTCTATTATAAGGGTGTTTTCCCTGTAATTGTTTGTTATGGAAATATCTCCCTCTGCCAGCTGCGTAGCATCCAGTCTGAGGAGATGATTTTCATCATATTCTTCACTGGCCAGCTCTACCATCTCTATTACCGGTTCGTCATTTACCGATGCAAGGGTAAATACTCCTCTGCTGTCAAGCACAACAAATGCTATAATAAACACCGACAGCAGCGAAAATGACAATGCCATTTTGCCTTCTGTTTTTTTCATCTGTCTCCCCGTTTTTTCGGCGGCTTAGGACCCGGATACATATAAAAATCCGTCCTTATCATGCCGTTGTATATCTTCCTTTTCTTTTCTGCTTTTTTCCCAATGTATTTTTCCGTGTCTTCGTATGATGTAATGAGATAAAAAGACCAGCTTCCAAGTCTTTTCATGGCTTCTCCCACAGCTGTGTATATAGGCGGCAGAGTATTCTTATCCTCAAGTCTCTCCCCATAAGGAGGATTGGTTATTACAAATCCGTATTCTTTCGGATGGGACAGTTCCCTTACATCCCTGCGCTGAAAGTGGATAAGTTCTCCTACTCCGGCCCTTTCGGCGTTTTCTCTGGCAGCCCTTAGCACTTCATCATCTATGTCATACCCCTGGATATTGCAGGAAATATCTCTTGTTTCCCCTTCTCTTACCTCTTCTCTTACTTCCTCCCAAAGGGATTTATCTATAATATTTCCCCATGCCTGTGCGGTAAAACTTCTGTATGCCCCGGGAGCAATGTTTGCCGCCATCATAGCAGCCTCTATGGCAAAAGTGCCGCTTCCACAAAAAGGATCCACAAGTATCCTGTCTCCTTTCCACGGTGTCAGCATAATAAGGGCAGCAGCAAGGGTTTCGGAAATCGGTGCCTTGCCATGCATAGTCCTGTATCCCCTCTTATGCAGTGAGTCTCCGGAAGTATCCAGCGTTACCGTCACCTCATCCTTCATCAGAAATATCCTGATTGGATATGGCGCTCCGTCCTCAGCGAACCACTCCACATTGTATACCGCCTTAAGACTCTCCACCATGGCTTTTTTCACTATCGACTGTATATCCGACGGGCTGAAAAGTCTGCTTTTTACAGAGGCCGCCTTTGTCACCCAGAACCTCCCGTTTTCGGGGATAAAACTTTCCCACGGCAGAGCCTTTACTCCTTCAAACAGTTCATCAAAGGTCTCTGCATGAAAACTGCCCACCTTAAGAAGCACCCTTTCGGCACTCCTCAAACAGACATTGGCTCTTACAACAGCTTCGCCGTCTCCCTCAAAATAAACCTTTCCGTCTTCAACTCTGGTAATATCATATCCCAGATCATATATTTCTCTTTTTAATACTGCCTCGAGTCCGAAATGACACGGACATATCAGTTCAAACAACTCCATATCTGTCTCCTGTATATCCGGCTTTGACCTTTGCAAAGCTTATATTTTAGTTTACCCTATTTCCTTATAA
>CAJOOU010000235.1 GCA_905236735.1 uncultured Eubacterium sp.
AAAAAATCAGAGGTGTGTCCAGCGACCATGCAGTTAACAGACTGCTCGAATTCGGACTGATTCAGGAGCTCGGCCGCCTCGATGCACCAGGCAAACCGATTGTTTTCGGCACAACCGAGGAATTTTTGAGATGCTTTGGAGTTAAAAGCACAGATGAACTTCCGGCGGTTCAAAAAGAACAGCTTGATGAATTCAAAAAACAGGCGCAGGCAGAGATTTTCGCAGAGACGGAAGTGGATGTATAAATATGAAAAATTCCAATGATATTATAAGCAAAATAAACAGTAAATATGCATATATGAGTAAGGGGCAAAAGGTGCTTTCGGCTTATATTACCGACAATGTTGAACAGGCGGCTTTTTTGACAGCATCAAAGCTCGGCAAGGAGGTGGGCGTCAGTGAGTCTACCGTGGTAAGGTTTGCCATTTTTCTCGGATATAAGGGGTACCCGGAGTTTCAGAAGGCGATAGAGGATGTACTTAAGACCAGATTAAACGGCAGCGAGAGAGAAAAGATAAGCTACGGCTCGGTTAAAAAGAGTAAAGTCCTTCGTTCGGTGCTTTCGTCAGATGCCCAGAGGATACAGGAAACACTTGAACTTTCGGACGAGGATACCTTTAATATGGCTGTTGAAATGATAGGTGGAGCAAGGAGCGTATATATTATAGGACTTAGAAACTGTTCGCCTCTTGCAGAGATTCTGGCTATGAATTTAAGGGTTATGATATCGGATGTGAGGGTACTTAATTCCACCAATGCCTCCGAACTTTTTGAAAGACTTCTTTATGTGGGACCCAGGGATGTGGTCATTGGTATCAGTTTCCCGAGATATTCGATGCGCACCCTTAAAGCCCTCGAGTTTGCGGCGAGCAGAAACGCGAAGATTATAACACTTACAGACAGTTTCCATTCTCCGGTAAATCTGTATTCTTCATGCAATCTTCTCGCTGTTACGGATATGTCGTCTATAGTGGAGTCGATGGTGGCTCCTTTAAGCATAATAAATGCCCTTACCATAAGGCTTTCAATGAAAAAGCAAAAAGAGGTGTCCCAGGCTCTGGAGGCGCTTGATAATTTATGGGAAGAATATGATGTAACCGGCAATGATGAGCTTGAATTTGTCGATGATAAGATAAAGTTCAGGTTCAGCAGGGGAAATGAGGGAGATAGGGATGAATAAGATCTGCGTGATAGGCGGCGGAGCGGCCGGCATGTTTGCTGCCATAGCTGCGGCCGGTGAGGGGAGCAGAGTAGTAATAGCGGAACATAATGAAAAGCTCGGAAAGAAACTGTTCATTACAGGTAAGGGAAGATGTAATTTTACCAATGGATGTGAGACTGCCGGGCTTTTTGAAAATATTGTCACAAACCCCAAATTTTTATACAGCGCAATCTACGGTTATGATAATTTCAGAGTTATGGACTTTTTTGAAAGATGCGGTCTTAGGATAAAAACAGAAAGAGGGGACAGGGTATTTCCGGCTTCAGACAAATCCTCGGATGTTATAAAAACTCTTGAAAAAGAAATAAAAAGACTGGGCATAGAAGTAAGACTCGGCTGCGAGGTAAGGGATATTGTTACGGATAAAGGAGCTGTTTGCGCCGCAGAGTTTTCCGGAGGAAAAAGTGAGGAGTTTGACAGGGTGATACTTGCCTCAGGCGGAGCTTCATATCCTCAAACCGGCTCTGATGGCTCGGGATATAGTATGGCGGAAAGATGCGGACATAAAATAATCACTCCGCTTCCTTCTTTGGTGGGGCTGACCTGCAGGGAGGATGATGTTAAAAGGCTGCAGGGGCTGTCCCTTAAAAATGTAAGTATACTGTTTAAACAAAACGGAAAAAAACTCGGAGAACATTTCGGGGAAATGCTGTTTACACATTACGGGCTCAGCGGTCCTGTTATACTTACGGCATCTGCCAGGTATGGACGAAAAGTTGAAAAAGGAGAAATTAAGGGCTATATTGATTTAAAGCCTGCCCTGAGCCGGGATAAGCTTGATGAAAGAGTGCTCAGGGATTTTAGGGAAAATGCAAACAGGGATTTTGTAAATGCCATATCGGGACTGTTTCCGGCCAGACTGATACCTGTTATAACGGAAAGAAGCGGCATAGCGCCTCATAAGAAGGTACATGATATAACAAGGGAGGAAAGGGATAATTTTATTTCCCTTATAAAAGGTTTTGAGGTGACTATTGACGGATTCAGAAGTTTTGATGAGGCCATAATTACCAAGGGAGGCGTTTCGGTAAAGGAAATAGATCCCTCGACAATGGAATCAAAGATTGTAAAAGGACTTTATTTCGCAGGTGAGATAATAGACTGCGATGCACTTACCGGCGGATTTAATCTGCAAATTGCATGGTCGACAGGCTATCTGGCCGGCTTAAGTGCTGCGGCTTTAAAGTCTGTGTAAAAGGAGAAAATATGAATATAGCAATTGACGGACCGGCAGGAGCCGGCAAAAGTACAATAGCACGCCTTCTGGCAAAAAAACTCGGATTTATTTATGTGGATACGGGAGCCTTATACAGGTGCATGGCTCTGTATTACATTCGCAACAATATTGACGGCTCCGATGCCGAGAAAGTTGCAAAGTGCGTAGATTGTATAGAGGTGAATCTGAACTATCAAAACGGAGCTCAGCATGTCTTTTTGAACGGAGAGGATGTTACTGACCTTATAAGAACTCCCAAGGTCAGCAGTATGACAAGTAATGTGGCGGTATATCCTGCCGTAAGGGAAAGGCTGCTCGATACCCAGAGGAATATCGCATCTGAGAATGATGTCATTATGGACGGCCGCGATATAGGCACCAATATTCTGCCTGATGCAGAACTCAAAATTTATCTTACGGCAAGTATAGACAGCAGAGCCGACAGAAGGTATAAAGAACTTGCCCAAAAGGGTGAGGATGTAAATATTGATGATATAAAGGCGGATATAGCCGAAAGAGATGAAAGGGATAAAAACCGTAAGACGGCTCCTTTGCGTATGGCGGAAGATGCCGTTTATGTAGACAGCTCGGATATGAGTATAGATGAGGTGGTTGAACATATTTTTAATCTCGCAAAGGCAAGGCAATAATCACCGGAATTAAAAGGAATAATCATGGAAGTAGTATTGGCGAAATCTGCCGGCTTTTGCTTTGGCGTAAAACGCGCCATGGATATGGCGTATGAGCAGGCGGCAAAAACAGATGAAAAAATTTATACATACGGACCTATTATACATAACGAACAGGTCGTTTCGGACCTCGAAAAAAAGGGAGTCTTTGTGATAGAAGACATTGAAGAGCTGAAAAACACCCGTAATGCCACTGTAATTATAAGGACTCACGGCGTTTCCCCGGAAGTATACGAAATAGCTGAAAAAAATAATATTAATCTTATTGATGCAACCTGTCCTTTTGTGCTAAAGATACATAAGACGGTGGAAGAGTATTCCGGCAAGGGTTATACAATACTTATCATCGGAGATCCGGCTCATCCCGAAGTACAGGGAATAAAGGGCTGGGTAAAAAACGGACATGTTGCTGTGTGCTCTTCATCTGAAGATATTGAAAAATTTGACAACATTTTTAATGAAAAAATATGTATTGTATCACAAACAACATTTAATAGCAAAAAATTTAAAGAATTAGTTGAAGTCTTGAGCAAAAAAAGGTATACTGTTAGTGTTGTGAATACAATATGCAATGCTACCGAAGTGCGTCAAAGCGAGGCTTATGAGATTGCAAAAAAGGCTGATGCTATGATAGTAATCGGTGGGCGGCAGAGTTCGAATACCCGTAAGTTGTATGAAATATGCAAAGATGTGTGCGATGACACGTACTATATTCAGACGCTAGAGGATTTTTCGTTTAGAGAGATTGATAACATTCATACTGTGGGAATTACCGCAGGGGCTTCGACACCAAATACTATTATAAGGGAGGTTCAAAATTATGTCAGAAATGAGTTTTGAACAAATGTTAGAAGAATCTTTTAAAACTATAAGAAATGGAGAGATCGTCGAAGGTACTGTCATCGATGTCAAAAAAGATGAAATTGTATTGAATATCGGTTACAAAGCTGATGGCATTATTACCAGAAATGAATATACAAATGACCCTGATGTGACAGACCTTACAGAAAAAGTAAGTGTAGGCGATTCTTTAGAGGCCAAAGTCATCAAGGTTAATGACGGAGAAGGTCAGGTGCTTCTTTCGTGCAAGAGACTTGCGCAGGAAAGAAACAGCGAGATTCTTGAGGCGGCATTTAACAATCAGGAAGTACTTACAGCAAAGGTTACAAAGGTTCTCGACGGAGGACTTAGCGTTACTGTTGACGAGACAAGAGTGTTTATTCCGGCAAGTCTTGTAAGCGATACTTATGTAAAAGATTTAAATGAGTATGCCGATAAGGAAATCCAGTTTATTATCACAGAGTTCAATCCGAGAAGAAGAAGAATTATAGGCGATAGAAGAACGCTTGTTGCGGCTGAAAAGGCTGAGAAGCTTAAAGCACTTCTTGAGAACATCAAAGAAGGCGATATCATTGAAGGAAACATCAAGAATGTTACAACCTTTGGTGCATTTGTTGACCTTGGCGGAGCCGACGGTCTCCTCCATATCTCAGAAATGTCATGGGGCAGAGTTGATAATCCTAAAAAGATATTTAAGTCAGGCGACAAGGTAAGAGTGTTTGTTAAAGAAATCAAAGAAGACAAGATTGCTCTTTCAATGAAGTTCCCGGATGAAAATCCATGGAATGATGCGGCTGTTAAATATGCAGTTGGCAATGTTGTAAAGGGAACAGTTGCAAGAATGACTGACTTCGGTGCCTTTGTTTCACTTGCACCGGGAGTTGATGCTCTTCTTCATGTTTCACAGATTGCAAGAGAGCACATTGAAAAGCCGAGCGATGTACTTAAGGTTGGACAGGAAGTTGAGGCAAAGATAGTTGACTTTAACGAAGACAGCCACAAGATCAGCCTTAGCATCAAAGCTCTTTTAGAGCCTGAGAAGAAAGCAGAGGACGTTGCGGCAGAGATACCTGCAGATGATGATGCAGATGTTGCCGATGTTGATATTGAAGCTGTAGGAACAGCTCTTGAAGCAGAAGAGTCAGAAGAGTAATAAAGGGATCAGGGCCTATGGAAAATTATGAAGCTTTTAAAGACGAAATCCTCAGGATGACCAAGATTGACTTAAGCTGTTATAAAGAAAAACAGATGAGACGTCGTCTTGAGACACTTGCCAACAAAAGCAGTGTTAAGACCTTTCAGGAATATGCACAGCTTTTGAAGACAGACAAGGATAAGTTCAATGAATTTATCAATTTTATGACAATTAATGTTTCCGAGTTTTACCGTAATCCGGACCAGTGGAAGATAATGGATGAAAAGATTATCCCGTCTCTCATAGAAAAGTTCGGTGAAAACCTTAAAATATGGAGTGCGGCATGCTCAACGGGAGACGAGCCTTATTCTTTGGTTATGGCTTTAAGCAAGCACATACCATTAAACAAGATTAAGATACTTGCCACAGACCTTGACAAGACTGTTATGGAACAGGCGAAAGTAGGACTTTACAATGCCAAGAGCATTGCAAATGTTCCGGCGGAGTTCAAGAAAAAGTATTTTACACAGGTGGGCACCTCATACCAGATTTCGGATGAAATTAAAAAGAGGGTTGAGTTTAAACAGCATAATCTTTTAAAGGATTCATTCCCGAACGGATACCATTATATAGTCTGCCGTAATGTGGTTATATACTTTACGGATGAGGCAAAGGATGAAATCTACAGAAAGTTTTATAATTCACTTGCACCTGGAGGCAACCTCTTTATAGGAAGTACGGAGCAGATTATAAATTACAAAGATATAGGTTTTGAAAAAGCAAGTTCATTCTTTTTTACAAAATAAGTTATTGACATCTAATGCCAGTTAGTCTATACTTACCTTAGCTGATATATGTATGCCTAAGGAAGGAGCGTATGGGATGTCGAAAGAAAAAGTTGTGGATATGCTTAAAGAAAACGGATGCCGCATTACCAAACAAAGAATGACCATACTTGATGTTATCTTGGAAGGTGAAGCGGGCTGTTGCAAAGAGATATATTACAAGGCTGCGCAGAAGGATTCTGCAATTGGTGTTGCCACTGTATACAGGATGGTAAACACTCTCGAGGATATCGGGGTTATTACCCGCAAGATTTCTCTTGTTAGTTAGCCTTTAAACGAACTTATTAAATGATTTAAATACCCGGTAAGGTAATTACCGGGTGTTTTTATTTTATCCGATAATTCTATATAGGCCTTTCCTTTGTACTCATCATAGAATAATTCATCTCCGTAGCCGTATGAAGGCAGGAAAGAAGAGGTTTTGGTTATATAGGCTGTTTTTGCGGTAGCCTTTATTCTATGGGATTTTTCGCCGTATACGGCGAGAGATGAGTGGATGGCTCTGTCTTCTTCGGGATAATACCAGTAGTTTTTGTAATCATCAAAAAAGAATTTAAGCTTTCCTTTATATACGGGTATCTTCAGATATGCATTTTTTCTTTCTGCATGTAAATAAAGAGAATTTGCCAAAATGTTAATAGATTTTGGAAGGGGATGAGTTAACATAATTGAATAAATACATTCTTTGTCTGTTATTTCTGCAAGATTTCCTTCTTTTTCTGTTCTGTCGTCAAACAACGATATATAGGAGTATAGCTTGCAAAGTTCTACAAGACCTAGTACATCTTCCTCGTTATGCTGCATAAGGATTTTGAGCAGGTTTGCATCGGAATTTTCCAAAAATTCCTTGTAAACACAGGTAAGCTCTCCACCGTTTGTATCGTCTTTTCGTCCACTACAAAGAAACTCTTCAAGGTATTTCTGGCGAAGAGATGAAAAACCGAGCAGTTTTTTATAAGGCATTATCATCCTGTAAAGGTCAAGGTGTTTTATGGCGGAAATATTGCATTGTAGAGATAGGGCATTTGCTCTGTCTGTAAGAAACCTTATGTCAAAATTCTGCCCGTTAAAAGATATATATTTGCCAAACCCTGAGGATAGTCTGATAAATTCTTCTATGATAAGGGATTCATCGGCGGGACCTTCGCCGAAATACTGGATGAAATGCAAAATTCCGGCCTTATAATATGCGCAGCCGATAGCGTATACATAGCAGTATTTTGAGGAAAGCCCTGTGCTTTCAATATCAAAAAGAAGTGTGGCTGAATCTATTACGGCAAGCTGCGATTCGTCTAGATTTTTTTCAAATGTTTTTTCTATTATTCTCATAAAAGGATTATAACATAAAAGTGGGAGTTAAATGCGCCGGGTTTGAAAAACCTAACCGTAATGTACTGAAATTAATACAATAAAAATGCTAAAAATCAGCGTATTTCGCACATTTTCGCCTCCAAATGTGATAAACTATATCAGGAAAATTTTAGAAAGAGAAGAGGAATACGCAATGGGATTAAAAACATTTACCGGCGGCGTGCATCCGTATGAAGGCAAGGAACTTTCCAAAGATAAGCCGATTACGGATCTTATGCCGAAAAGTGATTTGGTATACCCACTCTCTCAGCATATTGGCGCACCTGCCAATCCTATAGTTTCCGTTGGAGACGAGGTTAAAAAAGGGCAGATGATAGCAGAAGCCGGTGGCTTTATGTCGGCGCCTATTTACGCCTCAGTTTCGGGTAAGGTCAAAAAGATTGAACCGAGACGAGTAGCGGCGGGTGGTATGGTAAATTCCATAGTCATTGAAAATGACGGAAATTACGATGAGGTAGAGTATACTTTCTGTGACGATGTCACAAAACTTTCAAAAGATGAGATTAAGGCCAGGATTCAGAAGGCCGGCGTTGTAGGTCTGGGTGGTGCCGGATTCCCGACGCATGTGAAGCTTTCTCCGGCCGATCCTTCAAAAATCGACTACATTATCGCCAACTGTGCGGAATGTGAGCCGTATCTTACAAGTGATTATCGTATTATGGTTGAGATGCCTGAGCAGCTCATCGGCGGTATGAGAATTATCTTACAGCTTTTCGAAGGTGCAAAAGGAATACTCGGTATCGAAAACAACAAACCTGATGTTATAGCAAAACTCACAGAACTTGTTAAAGACGAGCCGCGTATAACGGTTCAGCCTCTTGTAACCAAGTATCCGCAGGGCGGCGAGCGTTCAATCATCTATGCCTGCACAGGAAGAAAGGTCAATTCTTCAATGCTTCCGGCAGATGCGGGATGTATAGTGGATAATGTTGATACTATATGCTCAATATACAGAGCCGTAAAATTAGGCCAGCCTCTTATGAGCCGTGTTGTTACCGTTACAGGTGATGCCGTGGCCGATCCGCGTAACTTCAGAGTACCTACAGGTACATGTTTCAGTGATATACTTGAGGCCGCAGGTGGATTCAAAACTCAGCCCGAGAAGATTATTTACGGCGGTCCTATGATGGGATTTGCGTCTTACACAACGGACATTCCGGTCGGCAAAACCAATTCGGCCCTCCTTTGCTTTACAAAGGATGAGGCAGCTAAATATGAGCCTTCGGCATGTATTAACTGCGGAAGATGTGTGGAGGTCTGTCCTTCACGAATTGTTCCGTCAAGACTTGCTAAATTTGCTGAGAACGGTCAGCTTGATGAGTTCTGCAAATGGGGCGGTGCCGAGTGTGTTGAATGCGGTTCGTGCAGCTTTATCTGCCCGGCCAAGAAACATCTTGCACAGGCCATTAAGTCGATGCGCAGAGATGCAATAGCAAAAAATAAAGAAAAAAAATAACGAGGTGGAAAAATGAGTGAATTAGTAAATGTGGCTTCCAATCCACATGTCCGTCACAAAGATACCACAAGTCGTATTATGTTTTATGTAATAGTTGCTCTCATGCCGGCTACGATTTTTGGTATTTATAATTCGGGCACTTACGCATTGCATGCGCTTTTGCTTATCATTATAACAATTGCGTCCTGCGTTGCGTCGGAATATATTTTTAATGTTATAACAAAAAGAAAACAGACGGTTACAGACCTCAGTGCGGTCGTAACAGGACTTCTTTTAGCGCTGAACTTTCCGTGTACACTTCCGTACTGGATGGGTATTTTAGGTGGCGTATTTGCCATTATAGTTGTTAAATGCTTATTCGGAGGACTCGGACAGAATTTTATGAACCCGGCACTCGGTGCAAGATGCTTTATGCTTATTTCATTTACAAGCGCAATGAGCTCGTTTGTATATGACGGAGTTTCAACGGCTACACCGCTTGCAATGCTCAGAAACGGTGAAGCTGTAAATACCTGGGATATGCTTGTGGGTAAGATTCCGGGTGTAATAGGAGAAACAAGTGTTATCGCCATTGTTATAGGTGCTATAATTCTTATTTTATTCGGAGTAATAGATTTGGCGATTCCGGGTACATATATCCTTACATTTGCAATCTTTATCGGTATTTATACCTGTTTTAACGGCGGATTCAATCTGCAGTATCTTGTTGCCCAGCTTTGCGGAGGCGGTCTTATGCTCGGAGCCTTCTTTATGGCAACCGACTATGCGACATCACCGATTACGCCGAAGGGTAAGATTATCTTCGGTATCTGCCTTGGCCTTTTGACCGGTATTTTCCGTATGTTCGGAAGTATGGCGGAAGGAGTATCCTATGCCATAATCTTCTGTAACCTTCTTGTACCGATTATAGAAAGATTTACCATTCCGAGAGGATTTGGAGTGGAAAAAGAAAAGAAGAGTAAAGGAGGTAACGAGTAATGAAAAACACTTTGATTAAAGATGCTCTTATCCTCACAGCTATTACTCTTGTTTCGGGTATTGCTCTCGGACTTGTGTATGAAGTTACAAAAGGACCCATTGCAGAGCAGGAATATAAGGCTCAGCAGGAAGCTTATGCAGCTGTATTTGAAGAAGCGTCTTCATTTGAAGAATATGCTGACTTTGATGCAGATGAAGCTCTTAGTGCAATCGGGGATTTGGCAAGCCAGAATACCATTGATGGTGTAATGGAAGCACTTGATGCATCAGGAGAGGTTCTCGGTTATGTTATTACAGTATCGGATACTGCCGGATATGGCGGAACCGTTACTTTTTCCGTAGGTATCTCAAATGACGGTACAATGAACGGTATTGCATTTACCACATTAAACGAGACGGCAGGTCTTGGTATGAAGGCTAAAGAGGATGATTTCTCTTCACAGTTTAAGGGTATTTCGTCTGAGTCGCTTGAGGTCGTAAAGACAACTCCGGGTGATGGTGAAATAAAGGCGATTTCAGGTGCTACAATTACATCTAAGGCCGTTACCAGCGGTGCCAACGCCGCTTTATCCTATTTCTACAATGTATTAGGAGGTGGCGCAAATGAATAAATATACTGAAAGATTATATAACGGAATCATTAAGGAAAACCCGACACTCGTGCAAATGCTCGGTATGTGTCCGACACTTGCCGTTACAACATCGGCAATCAACGGACTTGGAATGGGTCTTTCCACAACAGCGGTACTTGTGCTTTCAAACATTGTTATATCGATGCTCAGAAAGATTATACCCGATAAGGTCAGGGTTCCTGCTTTTATCGTGGTAGTTGCATCGTTCGTTACAATAGTGCAGTTCCTTCTTCAGGGATATGTACCGTCGCTTTACGAATCGCTCGGAATATATATTCCGCTTATCGTTGTTAACTGTATAATCCTGGGACGCGCGGAAAGCTACGCATCCAAAAACACAGTTGTGCTTTCGCTTTTCGACGGACTCGGAATGGGACTTGGATTTACGCTTGGTCTTACAGCAATAGGTATTGTTCGTGAAATCCTCGGAAGCGGTCAGCTTTTCGGTATGCAGATACTTCCTCTTGCTACAGATACATCCGCAGGATTTACTCCGATTATCATCTTCATACTTGCTCCGGGTGCTTTCTTTGTACTTGCTGCCCTTGTAGCTTTGCAGAATTACATCAAGATTAGACATGAGGACGGTAAAAAGGCTGCGATTCTTGCCGAAAGACAGGCAATAAGAGATGAGATGGCTAAGGCAGAAGCTGAAAAAGCTGCTAAAATCGAAGCTGCCAAAAAAGCAGCAGCTGAGAAAAAAGCTGCTGAAGAAGCTGCAAATAAAGATAATGAAGGCGAAAAAGAGGAAGGAGGTAACGAATAATGAAAGAATTA